>NZ_JBHTST010000125.1:0-26210 GCF_042794995.1 Streptomyces sp. NPDC056503 | reverse complement strand
CCCCCGGACCGTGCGGTCCGGGGGCGCGGCCTTGTTCCGGGCGGGGTCAGCCGGCCGGGGTGCCGGTCACTCCGGTGGCGGCGAGGAGGGCCCCGGAGGTGTTCCGCTGGGTGGCGATCAGCTGGCCGCCGAGCGCCCCGGCGATCCGGTCACGGTCGCGGGGGTCGACGGTGAAGACCTGGCGACCGGTCGCCTCCGGGTGCGCGGCGCGCTGCTCCTCGGTGAGGGTGGTGGGCAGCAGGCGCAGCCACCGGCCCTCGTCGGTGAGGGCGCCGTCCTCGATCGCGAGGCCGCCCTCGGGTGCGTACACGAGCTGCTGGCTGGTGGAGTCGGTGGGCTTGACGTCCCAGACGAGGGTGGTGGCGTCGAGCCAGCGCGCCTCGGAGCGGGAGAGGTCGAGGTCGGGGGTGGTGCGGATGCTCGGCAGGACGTGGTCGGTGGCGCCGCCGACGAGCCACACCTCCTTTCCGTAGGTGCCGAAGTCCAGGGAGCGGTCGGCGGGGAGGTCCTTCTCGTCGCCCCGGTGGACGATGTAGCTGAGCGTGGTGGCGCCCTCGGAGAGCGGCACCTCGTAGACGGCGCCGTAGGCGTCGGTGCGGACCGGGGCGAGCGGCTTGGACCAGTCGGTGGGCTGGGCGGCGCCGGTCCAGGTGTGCAGGCCCCAGCCGGTGTAGTCGCCGTCCGGGCGGTGGTAGTGGATGACGGCCTTGCGCTCGTCCTGCGGCGGATAGACGCCGGCCGGGACGGTCTCGGTCTGTCCGTCCGCGCCCTGCTCGATCCAGACCTCGCCGGTGCGGTTCAGCTCGACCGTGCGGGCGGCGCCGTCGGGGGTGCCGTCCTTCTCGACGGTGTAGGTGACGGCCGTGGTGCCGGGCTCGACCTTCACCCAGGCGAAGGCTCCGTAGGCGTCCCGGCCGGTGAAGGCGGACCGCCCGCCGGGGGTGTCCAGGGTCCAGCCGTCGTAGTCCGCGTCCTGGCGCCGGTAGTGGACCACGGCGTAGCCGCGTTCGAAGGCGCTGGGGCGGGTGGGGGCGGGCGGCTTGCCGGAGGTGGTGGTGGCGGTGGCGCTCGCGGTGCGGCCGCGGGCGTCGACGACGACGGCCTTGTAGCGCAGCGCCGTGCCTTCGGGGAGACCGGCGGGCAGGTTCTGGGTGACCTTGTGGGGGGCGTGGTCGGCGGTGCCGAGGGTCTGCCAGGGGCCGTTGCCGACCTGGGCGGCGAAGACCACCCGGCTCAGCTCGCCGGCCCGGGTGTCGGCGTCGATCTCGACGGTGCCGGTGGCACCGGCGGCGGGGGCGGTGAGGCGGACGGCGGGGGCGGTGTGCGGGGTGTCGAGGGGGCGGTCGGCCTTGAGGACGACGGAGGACAGGGCGGGCACGGTGAGCGTGATCCGGCGGTCGGAGCCGCTGCGGACGGTGCGGGAGGTTCCGTAGAGCGGGGCGAAGCGCGCCCGGGAGGTGCCGGTGGTGAGGGTGACGGTCTTCTCCGTGGTGGCGTTGTTGACCGCGACCAGGTACTCGGTGCGCCGCTTCGGGTCGACGCGGGAGGCGGCGTGGACGCCGGCGCCGGCGGTGTCGGTGTGGCGCTGGATCTGGACGCCGTCGCGGAGCGCGGGGTGCTCCTTGGTGAGGCGGGAGAGGCGGGAGATGGCCCGGTAGAGGGGGTGGGTGGTGTCGTACGCGTCGGTGGCGTGGGTGCGGTCGGTGCCGAGCCGGTCGTCGTCGAGGTAGTCCGGCACCTGGGAGGCGAAGAGGGTCTGGCGGGCGTCCTTGTCGCCGCCGGCGCCGGTGAAGCCCTGCTCGTCGCCGGAGTAGATCACCGGGTTGCCGCGGGAGAGGAACATCAGCTCGTTGGCGAGCGTGGTGCGGCGGACGAGTTCGGCGTCGGAGGCGTTCGGGTTGTCCTGCTTGAGGAAGGCCCCGAAGCGGCCCATGTCGTGGTTGCCGAGGAAGGTGACCTGCTCGTAGGCGTTGGCCTTGTCGGTGGTGTAGCGGTAGTCCTCGGCGAAGACGTCGGCGAGCGCGGAGGCCGGGCGGCCGAGCGAGGCGACGTCGCGGACGGCCTGCTGGAGCGGGAAGTCGAGGGTGGCGTCGAGCCGGCCCCGGGTGACGTAGGGGGCGGTGACGGCCGGGTCGGAGGAGAGGACCTCGCCGAAGATGAGGAAGTCCTCGCGGCCCTGCTTCTTCGCGTAGGCGTCGAGCGCGCCGGCCCACTGCGTCCAGAACTCCATGTTGACGTTCTTCACGGTGTCGACGCGGAAGCCGTCGATGCCGAAGTCGCGGACCCACGTCTGGTAGATCTCGGCCAGGCCTCGTACGACCTCGGGACGTTCGGTCCACAGGTCGTCGAGTCCGGTGTGGTCGCCGTAGAGGCCGCTCTCGCCGACGAAGGTGGAGTCGCCGCGGTTGTGGTACATCGTCGGGTCGTTGAGCCAGGCGGGCTTCTTGACGTCCCGCTCGGTGTCGGCGACGAGCGGGGTGTACGGGAGGCCGTCGGCGTCCACGGCGGCCGGGGCGCGACTGTCGTCGAAGGGGCGGCCGGTGGTGTCGAGGTAGGGGTAGGCGCCCTTGCCCCGGTAGGCGTAGCGGTTCTCGCCGGAGCGGATGACGTCGGCGGTGTGGTTGGTGATGACGTCGAAGAAGACCTTCATGCCCTTGGCGTGGGCGGCGGCGATCAGCTTCTTGAGGTCGTCGTTGGTGCCGAAGTGGGGGTCGACCCGGGTGAAGTCGGTGATCCAGTAGCCGTGGTAGCCGGCCGAGGCGTCCTTGCCGACGCCCTGCACGGGCTTGTTCTCGAAGATCGGGGCCATCCAGATGGCGGTGGTGCCGAGGCCCTTGATGTAGTCCAGGCGCTGGGTGAGGCCCTTGAGGTCGCCGCCCTGGTAGAAGCCCTTGTCGGTGGGGTCGAAGCCGGTCTCCAGGCGGGTGCCGGTGAGGCCGCCGCGGTCGTTGGACCGGTCGCCGTTGGCGAAGCGGTCCGGGAGCACGAAGTAGAACTGCTCGCGGGTGAGGTCGTGGCGGGCGGGCTGGGCGGCGAGCGTCCGGTCCGAGGGGGGCGGCGGGGTGCGGTGGCCGGCGGAGGCCGGGGCGGGGCCGGTGACCGCGGTCGCCATGAGGGCGACCGCGGTGGCGACGCCGATGCGGGCGGCCCGGCGCGCGGTCCGGCCGGGGGTCGTCAGGGGGGTCTGGTGCACGTCTGGGTCCCTTCCAGAGTGGCGGTGTGTCAGTGCGGGAGCCGGTGGACGCCGGTCGCGCCCAGCAGGGCGCCGTCGGCGGCGCGCTGGGTGGCGATCAGCTGTCCCGTGCGGGCCTCGGCGGCTCGGTCGAGGTCGCGGGGGTCGAGGGCGAACGCCTGCCGGTCGGCGTACTCGGGGTGGGCGGCGCGCTGTTCCCCGGTGAGGGTGGTGGGCAGCAGGCGCAGCCACCGGCCCTCGTCGGTGAGGGCGCCGTCCTGGATCGCGATGCCTCCCTCGGGGGCGTACACGAGCTGCTGGCTGGCGACTCCGGTGCCGGTGCCGCGCCAGACGACGGTGGTGTCGTCGAGCCAGACGGCGTCCTGGCGGCCGAGGTCGAGCGGGAAGGCCCCGGCGAGGGAGGGCGAGAGGTAGGCGGGGTCTCCGGCGAGGCGCCAGACCTCCTTGCCGTGGAGGCGGAAGTCGAGGGCCTCGTCGCCGGGGACGTCCTTCTGCTCCTTCTTGTGGAGGATGTAGCTGAGCGAGCCGGCGCCCTCGGTGAGGTCGACCTCGAAGACCAGGCCGAAGGCGTCCCGGCGGACGGGCGCGATGGGGTCGTTCCACTCGGGCGGGTGGGCGGCGCCGGTCCAGGCGTGCAGGCCCCAGCCCTCGTAGTCGCCGTCGGGGCGGTGGTAGTGGACGACCGCCTTCGCCGGGTCCTGGGGCGCCTGCGCGCCGGCGGGGCGGGTGGCGTCGACGAGGGGGCTGCCCTGCCGGGTCCACACCTCTCCGGCGGCGGTGACGTCGAGGACGCGGGCGGGGCCGTCGGGGACGCCGTCCTTCTCGACCGTGAAGGAGAGGGCGGCGCCGTCCTCGGGCGGGGCGATCCAGGCGAAGGCGCCGTAGGCGTCGCGGCCGGCGAACTCGGCGGTGGTGTCGCCGCTGCGCAGCCGCAGTCCGTCGTAGTCGCCGTCGGGGCGCTGGTGGTGGACGACGACGTGCTTGCGTTCGGCCCTGGGCCGGACGGGCGGCGGGGTGTCGCCGGCGGTGGTGGCGCCGAGGGCGGACGCGGTGCGGCCGGTGCCGTCGACGGCGACCGCCTTGTAGCGGAGCGGGGTGCCGGCGGGGACGGTGGCGGGGATGTTCTGGGTCACCCGGTACGGGGCGTGGTCGGCGGAGCCGAGGGTCCGCCAGGGGCCGTCGCCGACCTGGGCGGCGAAGACCACCCGGCTCAGCGGGTCGCCGGAGACGGTGGCGTCGATCCCGACGGTGCCGGTGGCGCCGGCCGGGGGCACGGTGAGGCTCACGGCGGGGGCCTTCGCGGTCCGGGGCAGGGGGGTGCGGGCCTGGAGGACGACCGCGGACAGGGCGGGCACGGTGAGGGTCACGGTGCCGTCGCGTCCGCTGCGGACGGGTCGGCCGGTGCCGTACAGGGGCCGCAGTTCCTGGCGGGGGGCGCCGGTGGGGACGGTGGCGGTGCGGGGTTCCTCGGCGTTGTTGACGGCGACGAGGTACTCGGTGCGGCGCTCGGGGTCGATCCGGGAGAAGGCGTAGACGCCGGTCCCGTCGGCGGTGTGGCGCTGGATCTGGACGCCGTCGCGGAGCGCGGGGTGCTCCTTGGTGAGGCGGGAGAGGCGGGAGATGGCCCGGTAGAGGGGGTGGGTGGTGTCGTAGGCGTCGGTGGCGTGGGTGCGGTCGGTGCCGAGCCGGTCGTCGTCGAGGTAGTCCGGCACCCGGGAGGCGAAGAGGGTCTGGCGGCTGTCGGAGTCGCCGCCCGCTCCGGTGAAGCCCTGTTCGTCGCCCGCGTAGACGACGGGGTTGCCGCGGGTGAGGAGCAGCAGTTCGTGGGCGAGGCGGTCGCGGCGGACGAGTTCGGCGTCGCTCGCGCCGGGGTTGTCCTGCTTCAGGAAGGTGCCGATGCGGCCCATGTCGTGGCTGCCGAGGAAGGTGACCTGCTCGTAGGCGTTGGCCTTGTCGGTCGTGTAGCGGTGGTCCTGGGCGAGGACGTGGGCGAGGTCGCCGGCGGGTCCGCCGCGCGAGGCGTAGTTGCGCAGCGCGGCCTGGAGCGGGAAGTCGAGGGTGGCGTCGAGGCGGCCCTCGGTGACGTACGGGGCGGTGATGGCGGCGTCGGCGGAGAACGCCTCGGCGAACATGAAGAAGTCCTCGCGGCCCTGGGTCGCGGCGTAGGCGTCGAGCGCGCCGGCCCACTCGGTCCAGAACTCCATGTTGACGTTCTTGGCGGTGTCGACGCGGAAGCCGTCGATGCCGAAGTCGTGGACCCAGGTCCGGTAGATGTCCTTCATGCCCTCGACGACCTCGGGGCGTTCGGTCCACAGGTCGTCGTGGCCGAAGAAGTCGCCGTTGAGGCCGCTCTCGCCGACGAAGGTGGAGTCGCCGCGGTTGTGGTACATCGTCGGGTCGTCGAGCCAGGCGGGGACCTTGGCGGGTCCCTTGACGACCGGGGTGTACGGGAAGGAGCCGGCGTCCACCCCGGGCGTCACGGCGGTGTCGTCGAAGGGGCGCCCGTCCTCGTCGAGGTAGGGGTAGGCGCCCTCGGGGCGGTAGCCGTACTCCTTCTCGGCGTAGTCGACGGTGTCGGCGGTGTGGTTGGTGATGACGTCGAAGAAGACCTTCATGCCCTTGGCGTGGGCGGCGTCGATCAGTTTCCTCAGGTCGTCGTTGGTGCCGAAGTGCGGGTCGACCCGGGTGAAGTCGGTGATCCAGTAGCCGTGGTAGCCGGCGCTCGCGTCCTTGCCGCCGTCGCGGTCCTGGACGGGGATGTTGGTGAAGACCGGGGCCATCCAGAGGGCGGTGGTGCCGAGGCCCTTGATGTAGTCCAGGCGCTGGGTGAGGCCCTTGAGGTCGCCGCCCTGGAAGAACTTCTTGTCGGTGGGGTCGTATCCGGTCTCCAGGCGGGTGCCGGTGAGGCCGCCGCGGTCGTTGGACCGGTCGCCGTTGGCGAAGCGGTCCGGCAGGACCAGGTAGAACTGCTCGCGGGTGAGGTCGTGTCGGGCGGGCTGGGCGGCGAGCGTCCGGTCCGAGGGCGGTGCGGGCGGCGCGGGCGGCGGGGAGGCCGTCGAGGCGGCGGGGACGAGGGCCGTCGTCAGCAGGGCGGCCGCCAGGGACATGGCGGAGCGCCGGACGATTCCGGTCACGGGTGTACTGCTCCTTCGGAGCGCGTCGGGCGGAGGGCGGGCGCGGGGGGTCAGGGCTGTGCGGGGGCGGGCGCGTGCCGGGCCGCGTACCAGCGGACTGTGTCGGCGAGGGCGTCGGCGAAGACGGCGCGGGGGCGGTAGCCCAGTTCGCGGCGGATGCGGGTGTCGTCGACCGCGTACCGCAGGTCGTGGCCCTTGCGGTCGGCGACCCGGACGATCCGTTCGGGTCCCGCTCCGCAGAGGGCGAGCAGACGGCCGGTCAGCTCCAGGTTGGTGAGGGCCGTGCCGCCGCCGACGTTGTAGACGCGGCCGGGGCGTCCGCCCGTGCGGACCAGTTCCACGGCGGTCACGTGGTCCTCCACGTGGAGCCAGTCGCGGATCTGCGAGCCGTCGCCGTACAGGGGCACGTTCTCCCCGGTCAGCAGGGCGGTGACGAAGCGCGGGACGAGCTTCTCCGGGTGCTGGCGCGGGCCGAAGTTGTTGGAGCAGCGGGTGACGCGGACGTCCAGGCCGTGGGTGGTGTGGTAGGCCAGCGCCATCAGGTCGGCGGCGGCCTTGGAGGCGGCGTACGGGGAACTGGGGCGCGGCACGTCGTCCTCGCGGGCGGCGCCGGTGGCGATCGAGCCGTACACCTCGTCGGTGGAGATCTGGACGAAGGTGCGGACGTGGTGCCGGACGGCCGCGTCGAGGAGGGTCTGGGTGCCGAGGACGTTGGTGCGGACGAAGGGCGAGCCGTCCTCGACGGACCGGTCGACGTGGGACTCGGCGGCGAAGTGGACGAGGTCGTCGTGGCCGGGCACGAGCCCGTCGACGAGGACGGGGTCGGCGACGTCGCCTCGGACGAAGCGGAGGCGGGGGTCGTCGAGGACCGGGGCGAGGTGGGCGGTGCTGCCCGCGTAGGTGAGGTCGTCGAGGACCGTCACGGAGACGTCGGGGGGCCCGTCGGGGCCGAGGAGGCGCAGGACGTGGGCCGAGCCGATGAAGCCGGCCCCGCCGGTGACGAGGACGCGTCGGGTCATGGGTGGAGGTGCACCTTGCTGTGGTCGCCCAGCACGAGGCGGTGGGCGTGGGGGTGGCGGGGGGCCGTCACGACGGCGTCCCGCCCGATGAAGGAGCGTTCGATGCGGCCGGCCCGGTCGACGTCGGCGCCGTCCAGGAGGACGGAGCCCTCGATGGAGCTGTCGTGGACCCGGCAGTTGGCGCCGATCGAGGTGTAGGGGCCGATCACGGCGTCGCTGATGACGGAGCCGGGGCCGATGACGACGGGGCCGGTGATGCGGGAGCCCCGGACGACGGCGCCCTCGCCGAGGCGGACGCGGCCCACGACGGCGCTGTCGGGGTCGATCTTGCCGTCGAGCCGTCCGGGCAGGCCGTCGAGGACGTGCCGGTTGGCCTCCAGCATGTCGTCGACGCTGCCGGTGTCGCGCCACACGGAGGTGGTGACGTCGGCGCGGACGTCGTGCCCGGCCTCGACGAGCCACTGGACGGCGTGGGTGAGTTCCAGTTCGCCCCGGGCCGAGGGCCGGATCGCGGCGACCGCCTCGTGGACGGCGGGCCCGAAGGCGTACACGCCGATGAGGGCGAGGTCGCTGCGCGGGCGGTCGGGCTTCTCCTCGACCCGCAGCACCCGGCCGGCCGGGTCGACCTCGGCGACGCCGAAGGCGCTGGGGTCGGGCACGGCGGTGACGAGCAGCCTGGCCGCGGCGGGCTCGGCGGTGGCGCGGGCGGTGAAACCGGTGACGCCGCCGTCGAGGTAGTTGTCCCCGAGGTGGAGCAGGAAGTCGTCGTCGGCGAGGAAGTCGCGGGCGACGGCCACCGCGTGGGCCAGTCCGAGCGCCCGGTCCTGGGGGACGTAGGTGACGTCGAGCCCGAAGGCGCGTCCGTCGCCGACGGCGCGGCGGATGTCGTCGGCGTAGGAGCCCACGACGAGTCCGACGTCACGGATGCCGGCGGCGGCGATGGATTCCAGGGCGTAGAAGAGCACCGGTTTGTTGGCGATCGGCAGGAGCTGCTTGGTCCCGGTGTGGGTGAAGGGGCGCAGCCGGCTGCCGGTCCCACCGGCCAGGACCAGGGCCTTCACATCGGCTGCCTTCGGTCGGGTGCGGCCTTGGGGTGTCTGTGCACGGTCCCTCCTCGTGTTCGAGGTGTGTGTCGGCGGTCGCACCGGCGACTCAAGCAGAGCTCCCGCACCGACTGCAAGACATGTCTGAAAGTTTCTGCAATCTCTTGCTGAAAGGTGGCGCCCAATGCTTCACTCGCACCTCGAAACGATCAATCGCTCGGTCAACTGGCGGAAAACCCACGTCAGTTCGTTCGACCCTTGGGAGCTCCGGTGGCAGGTCACCAGCGAGAAGCGCTGGCCAGGGAGGCACGGCATCGGGCACCCGGCCAATCGGAGGAGGCCGCCCTCGCCCGGCGCGTCTTCACCGAGGGCCGCGGTGCCGTCCTCACCGATCTCGACGGCAACCAGTACCTGGACTTCGCCGCGGGCACGCTCACCCAGTCGCTGGGCCACTCCCACCCCGAGGTGGTGGCGGCCCTGACCCGGCAGGCCGGGCGGCTGTGGAACGTCCACGACAGCTCCACGCCCGAACGGGCCGACTTCTTCGAGCTGTTGGCCCGCCTACTGCCCGAACACCTCGACACCTACGCGCTGTTCTCCACCGGCGCCGAGGTGGTCGAGGCGGCGCTGCGGGTCGTCCAGTCCACCGCCCCGCCCGGCCGCAACCGGATCGGCGCGCTGCGCCACGGCTTCCACGGCAAGACCATGGGCGCCCGGATGCTCGTCCACTGGGACGTCGGCCACCAGTCCTTCGCCGGCAACAGCGTGCTGGGCTACGCCCCGTACTGCTACCGCTGCCCCCTGGAGCTGGAGCGCCCCACCTGCGGCATCCGCTGCGCCGACCTCGTCACCAAGCACATCGCCACCAAGCCGAACGTCTCCGCGCTGGTCTTCGAACCGGTCCTCGGCGCCGCCGGCGTGATCGTCCCGCCGCCCGGCTACTGGGAGCGGATCTCGGCGGCCTGCCGGGAGAACGGCGTGCTGCTCGTCGCCGACGAGGTCGCCACCGGAGGCGGCCGCACCGGCGCCTTCCTCGCCTCCGAACTCGTCGGTGTGGAACCGGACCTGGTCGCCCTCTCCAAGGGCATGGCCAACGGCTTCCCCTTCGCCGTACTGGCCGGCCGCCACGAGCTGCTGCACCGCCCCGAGGCCGCCCCGCCCGGCGCGTACGCCTCCACCTACGCCGGCAACCCGCTGGGGATCGCCGCCGCCCGCGCCACCCTGGAGGTCGTCGCACGCGACCGGCTCCTGGACCGGGTGCGGGTCCTCGGCGACCGGCTCGGCGAGCACCTCGCCGCGCTCCACGACCGCTTCGAGGTGCTCGGCGACGTCCGGGGCCTCGGCCTGCTGCACGGACTGGAGTTCGTCCGCGACCGGGCGAGCCGCACCCCCGCCCCCGAGATCGCGCGCGCCGTCTACACCACCGCCCTCGACCTGGGACTGCGCACCGCCGTCGGCGGGCACGTCATCCGGCTCGCGCCGCCCTTCACCCTGGACGAGCAGCTGCTCGACGAAGGGGCCCGCATCCTCGGCGAGGCCATCGGGCGGGTGACCGCGTGATCGTCGCCGAAGGACTCACCAAGGACTTCCGGATCGCCGAACGGCGGCCCGGTCTGCTCGGCAGCCTCTCCACCCTGCTCACCCGCGAGTACCGCACCGTGCGCGCCGTCGACGGCATCTCCTTCGCGCTGCGCGCCGGTTCGAAGACCGCGTACATCGGCGCCAACGGCGCCGGCAAGTCCACCACCATCAAGATGCTCACCGGCATCATGACGCCCACCTCGGGCCGCTGCCTGGTGAACGGCGTCGAGCCCTACCGGCACCGGCGCGAGAACGCCCGAGCGATCGGCGTGGTCTTCGGACAGCGCAGCCAGCTGTGGTGGGACCTGTCGGTGCCCGACTCCTTCCAGATCCTGCGCCGGATCTACGAGATACCCGACGCGGTGTACGAGCGGAACCTCGCGCTCTACCGCGAGCTGCTCGACATCGACGCCCTCGGCACCACCCCCGTACGCCAGTTGAGCCTCGGCCAGCGGATGCGCGCCGAGATCGCCGCGAGCCTGCTGCACGACCCGGAGGTCGTCTTCTGGGACGAACCGACCATCGGCCTCGACATGGTCCTCAAGGAAGCGGTCCGGGAGCTGGTGAACCGGGCCAACGCCGAACGCGGCACCACCGTGCTGCTCACCAGCCACGACCTGTCCGACATCGCCGCCATCTGCGACGACGCGCTCGTCGTCGACGGCGGCCGGGTCGTGCACGAGGGCACCCTCCACGAACTGCTGCGCCGGGCCGACCGCCGCTCCGTCGTCTTCGACCACCGGGGCGGCCCCGGCCCGCGGGCCGCCGTCGACGGCATCGAGGCCGGACTGCCCGGCGCCACCGCCGCCGTCACCCCGGAGGGCCGGATCCGGGTCGACTACCCGGCCGACGCCTTCACCTCGCGGCAGGTCCTCGGCTTCCTCCTGGACCGGTTCGAACTCGCCGACTGCTACGCCCCCGAGCCGGACCTGGAGACGGTGCTCCGGCAGATCTACCGGGGCGTGCCCGCCGCCCGGGACGGCGGCGGCAGATGAGACCGGCCCTCCGTCCCGGCAGCTACCTGCCCTTCGCCACCAGCGGACTGCAGTCCCTGCTCCAGTACCGCTCGACCTTCCTCATCACCGGGATCACCGCGGCGGCCGGCGCGGCCGTCACCGTCTTCCTGTGGCGGGCGGTGTACGCGGACTCCTCAGGACCCGGCCCCGGCGGCTTCACCCCGGCCAGCATCACCACCTACCTCGTGGTGGCACAGGTGCTGGCGGTGGTGCACACCAACCGGGTGGACGACGAGGTCGCCGCCGAGGTCTACCGGGGCGACATCGCGGTGACGCTGGTCCGCCCGGTCGCCTACCCGCTGGTCCGGTTCGCCGCCTGCCTGCCGGTGATCGCCGCCAACGCCGTCCTGGTCGGGGTGCCGCTCCTGGTCCTCTTCGCCGCCCTCGTCCCGCTGACCGCGCCGACCCCGGCGGACGCCCTGCTGTTCCTGCCGTCCGCCGTGCTGTCGGTGCTCATCGCCTTCTGCGTGAACCTGCTGACCGGCATGGCCGGCTTCGTCACCACCAACACCTGGGGCGTGCGGATGGCCAAGCAGGGCATCGTCGCCTTCTTCGCCGGACAGATGGTGCCGCTGGCCCTGCTCCCCGGACCGCTGCACGCCCTCGCGATGGCACTGCCCTTCCGGGCCATGGCCGACGGACCGCTCACCCTGCTCCTCGGCCGGTACGAGGGGGCCGCGGGCGCGGCCGCCGTCCTCGGCCACCAGCTGGCCTGGACCGCCGGACTCGTCCTGCTGTGCGCCGCGCTCTGGCGGACGGCCGTCTCCCGGCTGGAGGTGCTCGGCGGATGAGCCGCACGCTCGGCGGCCGGCTGCGGCTGGCGCTCTTCCTCGGCGGGGTCGGGCTGCACCGGCTCGCCGCCTACCGGCTCGACTTCCTCCTCGGCTCCGGGGCGTTCCTGATCCGGGTCGGGCTCCAGACGGTCGCGGTCGGCGTGGTCTTCAGCCATGTCCCGGCCGTCGCCGGCTGGTCCTACCACCAGGTCCTCTTCCTCCTCGGCTGCGCGCTGCTGTCGCGCGGACTCGACCACCTCTTCACCGACCAGCTGTGGGAGCTGAGCCGCAAGCTGATCCAGCGCGGCGAGTTCTACCGCTACCTCATCCGCCCGGTGGACCCGCTCTTCGCCCTCCTGTCGGAACGCTTCTTCCACCCCGACGGGATCGGCGAACTCGCCGTCGGCCTCGTCCTGGTGCTGTGGAGCGGGTCCGAGCTCGGGCTCGACCCCACCGCCGTCCAGTGGGCCCTGGCCCCGCTGCTGGTGCTGGCCGGGGCACTGATCCACGCCTCCGTGAAGCTGTTCTTCGCCTCGCTGTCCTTCTGGACGGTGACGAGCATGCCGGCGCTCCAGACCGTCACCCAGGTCTCCGAGTTCGCGGGCTACCCGCTGGACCTCTACCACGTCTCCCTGCGCACCCTCCTGACCTGGGTGCTGCCCTTCGCCTTCACGTCGTACGCCCCCGCCGTCTACCTCCTGCACGGCGACACCGGACTCCTCCGGTGGCTGCCGGTGGTGACCGGCCTTTCCCTCCTCGCCGCGCTGGCGCTGTGGCGCCGCGGCCTGGCCCGATACGAGATGACCGGGAGTTGACGAACCGCGTGACCAGCGCCACCCAGATCCGTGAACTGCTGCGCGCCGCCGCCTGGCTGCCGGAGGACGGCCGCCGGGCCGACCGCCACGAGGTGGCCGACGAGGCCGACCTCGGCGACGGACTCCGGCTCGTCGTGACCACCGCCGTCGGCGGACCGGCGCACGGCCGGCGGTTCCTCGTCCCCGTCCGCGCGGACGCCGAAGGACGCCCCTCCGAGGCGCCGGGCACCGAGGACTTCGACCGAGCGTGCGTCCGGCTCGCCGCGGCGGGCGCCCGGATCCCCACCGCCCGCGGCGGACACGTCGCCTTCCGGGGATCCGGCCCCGCCCCCCGCACGGTCCGGGTCCGCCCCTTCGACCGCGGATGGTCCTCGAACTCGCTCTCCCTGCTCGACCTCGACGGCCGGCCCCACCTGCACAAGACGTACCGGACCCTCGGCCCGGAGGTGCGGGAACCGGAGCTGCTGCGCCTGATGGACGGCAGCGGCCACACGCCCCGCTGGTTCGGCGACTACTCCTACGTCCCGCCCGGCGGCGGCCCCCCGCTGCCGCTCGGGGTGGTGTACGCGTACACCCCGGGTTCCGGCATGGACGCCCCGCTCCGCGCGAACCTGCGCGCCCTGTGGCCGGAGCTCGCCACCGCCGGACCGGCCGGCCCCGCCGCCCTCGACGCGCTGGTGCGCGCGCATCTCGCGCCGCTCGCCGGCACGCTCACCGCCGCCCGGGAGTTCCTCGGCTCCTTCCACGAGGAGCTGCGGACCCGGCTCGGCGGGGACGCGCCGCCCGCCGCGTACCCGGTGGAGCGGGCGCTCGACGCCGCCGAGGCCCGGATCGGCGCCCTGGCCGCCCGCGGCCGGGACGAGGCGGTCCTGCCCGCGGCGGTCCTCGACGACGCCTTCCGGGCGCTCGGCGAGGAGGCCGCGCTGCTGCGGACCGCGTTCGCGGCCTCCACGGCACCGCGCCCCGCCGGGCCCTGCCACGGCGACCTGCACCTGTCGCACCTGTTCGCCGACCCGCCGCGGGTCATCGACATCTCCACCCCCAGCACCGGGCCGGGCGAAGCGGGCTGGGAGGAGCAGTCGCCGCTGGAGGACCTGGTGGCGCTCGGCCGCGCCCTGGAGTACTTCTCCGCCGACGAGGCCGCCGACCACGCCGCCCGGCTCCTCGGTGTGGACTCCACCCGGACCATGCTCGCCTCGCTCGACGGCGGCGCCGGGCTGTCCCCGGCCGAACGGCCCCCGCTGCGCCTCGTCTTCGCGACCGCCGACGCGTGGCGGAGGGAGGTCGCCCGGCTGCTGCTCGGCCCCTCGTCGTCGGCGGCGGAGCACGGCGGCGAGGAGCTGCGCCGGCTGCTCCACCTGCGCCGCCTGCTGCACGAGCTCGACTACAACTTCGCGCACGCCCGGCCCTACCACGCGGCCATCGACCTGCGCCACGCGCCGGACCTCGGCCGCCCCACCCACCGCACCCGCACTCTCACCACGAGGAACTGACGTGAGTGACGCCACCGACGGCCCCCTGCACATCATCGAGACGTACTTCGAATGCTGCGGATTCGACCACACCTTCCTCCAGGGCGGCACCTCGGTCTACCTCTGGAACATCTCGCGCGCCTTCGCCCGCAAGGGGCACCGGGTCTCCATCGTGACCCCGGCGCACGGCCGCCTCGACGACCTGCGCCGCCGCCACACCGTGGAGGACCTGCCCTACGAGGACGTCCACACCCTCCCCCTGGTGCTCGACCCCGAGGTGTGGCGCGGCTTCCCGGCGGAGGTGCCGGTGGAGCTGCGCACCACCGCGCACCGGATCCGGCTGGAGGGCGTCGACCTCTACTTCCTGTCCAACGACTACCTGGACCGGCTGCCCGACACCTTCTACCCGCCGTACGCGGCGAAGGGCAGCGACCTCACCTTCTTCAAGCCGCTGGTCTTCCAGGTGGAGAGCGTCCGCTTCCTGCGCGGCTGGTTCGGCGGCGAGCGGGCGGTCGTCCACGCCCACGAGCCGTACTACCACTACCTGTTGCCCGCCGCACTCGCCGGCGACCCGCTGAAGAGCGTGGTGACGACCGTGCAGAGCAACATGCCGATCACCAAGAAGGTGTACGGCCCCGAGGTCCGCCGGCTGCTCGGCCTGCTCGGCGCCCCGCCGCTGCCCGAGGAACCGCCGGCCCCGCCGGCCGGGGTGCGCGAGGCGCAGCGCCAGTACCAGACCCGGACGCACCTGCACTACGAGTACCCGGAGGACCACCTCACCGTCTACGGCCTGGTCGCCGACCACTCCGACCGGATCGACTTCCTCTGCGAGGGCCAGCGGGACTTCTCCAACGGCTTCCAGGACACGCCCTTCGAGGAGCTGTTCGCGGCGCTGCCGGTCGCGGAGACGGTCCGGCGCAACGCGCACAAGCAGTTCGTCGGCGGCTGCGCCGTGTCCGACGCCTGGCTGGCGGGCGATCCGGACGCGGTGGACCGGACGGCGGTGCTCTCCGGCCTCGGTCTGGACCCGGCGCTGCCCACCTTCTTCCACAACGCCCGCTACGCGGTGCACCACAAGGGCCAGGTCGAGCTCTTCCGCGCGGTCGACCGGGTGCTGTCCGAGGGGCTGGACGCCAACTTCGTGCTGCGCTGCATCTCCGGCACCGGCATCGACGACCCGTACGTCCACGAGGTCGTCGCCCGGCACCGGGGCCGGATCCACCTGGAGTGGGAGCGGGTCGACGAGGAGCGGGTCTTCGCGCTCGCCTCCGCCGCCGACTTCTGCGTCTTCCCGTCCAAGTTCGAGATGGACACCTTCCTCATCGCGCAGGGCGAGGCGATGGCCTGCGGAGCGGTGCCCATCGCCACCGCCCAGTGGGGCATGGCGCACTTCGGGCACGCGGACGAGGGCGACGGGCGGACCGGCTTCGCCGTCAACCGCTCCTTCGCCGAGGACGACGCCCTGCTCGTCGACGCGCTCGTCGACCGGCTGCGGCAGGCCGCCCGCCTGTACCGGGAGCACCCCGAGGAGTACCGGGCGCTGTCCGGCCGGGCCCGCGCGGTGGCCCGCACCTTCACCTGGGACCACGTCGCCGATCTGCACCTGGAGGTGTTCCGGGAGCTGTGGCGCGGGACCCCTCCCGAACCGGCCACCGGGGCGGCGCTGCGGCACGGCTGGTTCGGGCTGCTGCCGGACGCCGTGTGGAAGGAGCGGCCGGACGAGGTGCTGGCGGCGGCCGTCGCCGCCGGGGACCTCGACGCCGCCGGACGGCTCGGGCCGCTCACCGCCCCCCTGGCGCTGCGGTTCTTCGACGCCGCCTGGGCGCGGGCCGACTTCGCGACCTGCGAGGAGGTCGTGGCACGTGCCCCCGGCGCGGTGCCGGCGGAGCGGACCGCACCGCTGCGCGGGCGCTGCCGGCCGGGCGGAGAGGGGCTGATCTACCGCCTCGGGCACGCCGAGCGGGTCGAGCTGGTCGTCCCGGGCCCCCGGGACGAGGGGGGCCGCGGGGAGGCACGGGTCACCGAGTGGACCCGGACCGCCCCCGGCGAGTTCACCGGCGCCGGGCCGGCGGGGGATCCCGCCGCCCGGCTCCTCCTGACGCTGTCGAACGGGCGGATCGCCTGGGACGAGGTACGACATGGCTGACCACCCCACCTCCGCGCGGGACTCCGGCACCGCCGCGGTCCGGACCGTGCTGCTGGCCGGCGGGCGCGGCGAGCGGATGGGCCGGCTCGGCGCCGGCCGGCTGAAGCCCCTGGTGCCGTACGGCGGCGCCTGCCGGCTCGTCGACTTCAGCCTGGCCAACGCCCGCGACTCCGGCCTGGCCGAGGTGCTGCTGCTCTCGCAGTACGAGGAGCGGCTCCTCATGGACGACCTGCACACGGTCTGGAACGGCGTCGCGCCCGGCTTCCGCGTCCACTTCGGCCCGTACGACGCCGCCTACCGCGCGGCCGGCGACGGCCTGCCCGAGGAGCTTCCCGGGCGGACCTGGCCGCTGGAGCGCGGCACGGCCGACGCCCTGATCCGCAAGGCCGACCACGTCTTCGGCCCGCGCACCGAGCACGTGATGGTGCTCCACTCCGACCACGTGTACCGCTTCGACTACCGGCCCCTGATCCGGCGCCACATCGAGCGGCGGGCCGCGCTGACCCTCGCCTACCAGCGGATCGACCCGCGGTACGTACACCTCTTCGGGATGGTCGGCCTCGACCGCGAGGAACGGCTCACCTCCTTCGTGGAGAAGCCCGAACACCCCACGTCCGACCTGGTGTTCGCGGCCTTCTGCGTCTTCGACGCGACCGTGCTGCGGCGCTATCTGGAGGCCCTGGACGGAACGGGGTGGCAGCACGACATCAGCCGGGACGTCATCCCCGCCATGCTCGCCGGCGGGGAGCGGATCCTCGGCCACCGGGTCGAGGGGCACTGGGAGGACATCGGCACGGTGGAGCGCTACCACCGCGCCCACCTCGCGATGACCCGCCCGGACGCGACGCTTCCGGTGACGGCGCTGCCGCGCGTCCTCGCCCCCGGCGTGTCCCGCGGCCTGGTCGACCGGGCGCCCGGGGTGCACCGCTCGATGGTGCCGATGGGCCTGGTCAACCGGGGCCTGGTCGAGGAGAGCGTGGTCTTCCCCGGGGCGCGGATCGGGGCGGACGCCCGGGTGCGGCGCAGCGTGGTGCTGCCCGGTGCCGTGGTGCCCGACGGGGCCGACATCGACTCCGCGGTCGTCCTGGAGGACGGCTTCGTCCAGCACGTCGAACCGATGCCGTCCGCGGCACGCTGAGGAGCCCCATGCACATCGTCAACTTCGCCTACGAGTGCGGGGGCTTCGACCCCCGGCTGATGCGCGGCGGACTGTCGCCGCTGGTGTGGAACCTGTCACGGGAGTACGCGGCGCTGGGCCACCGGGTGTCGATCGTGACCCCCGCGCACGGGCACCTGGAGCGGCTGCGCGCCACCCACCCGGTCGAGGAGCTGGACTACCGCGTCGACCACACGGTGCCGCTGGTCCTCGACCCGAAGACCTGGCCGGGCCGGCCCGCCGAGCTGTCGCTGACGCTGACCACCCGGGCGTACCGGCTGCGCCTCGACGGCGTGGACGTCTACCTCCTCTCCGATTCCCATCTCGACCTGCTGCCGGACCGGCTGTACCCGCCGCCGGACTCCGAGGGCCGGGAGCTGTCCTTCTTCAAGCCGCTGGTCTTCCAGGTCGCCGGGCTGCGCTTCCTGCGCGACCGGCTGGGCGCCGGGCACGGGGAGGGCGCCGAGCCGGCGATCGTGCACGGCTTCGAGCCCTCGTACCACCACCTGGTGCCCCTGGTCCTGAAGGACGACCCGCGCTGGAGGTGCGTCAGCACGGTCGCGGCCAACGCTCCCGTCACCCACAAGGTCTACCGGCCGCAGACCGAGGCGGTGCTGCGGCTCTTCGGCGTCGATCCGCTCCGGATCGGCGCCGGTGGCGGCGAGCCCCTCGCCCTGGACGCCTGGGAGGAGCCGGCCCCGCCGGAGGACTCCCCCACCGCGGCGATGGTCCGGGCGCTCGCCGCGACCCGGCTGCACACCGAGTTCGGCCCCGACCACGTGTCGCTCTTCCCTCAACTCCTCGCCCACGCCGACCTCGTGGACTTCGTCTCGCCCGGCCAGCGCGACCACCACAGCACCTTCGAGGGCACCCCGATGGAGCGGTACGTGAGCGGCCTGCCGGTCGCCCGGCTGCTGCGGCGGCACGCGGGCAAGCTCTTCGACGGCGGCTGCGGGGTCTCCGACGCGTGGCTGGCGCGCGACCCGGCCGCGGTCGACCGGGCGGCGGTGCTGCGCGGCATGGGACTCGACCCGGCGCGCCCCGTCTTCTCCCACTCGGCCCGGTACGCGGTGCACCACAAGGGCCAGCTGGAGCTCTTCCGGGCGATCGAGGAGGTGCTGGCGGAGGGCATCGAGGCGTCCTTCGTGCTGCGCTGCGCGACGGGCGCGGGCGGCGCGGCCGCGACGGCGCCCGCCAACGCGTACTTCCAGCGGATCGCGGACGCCCACCCGGACCGGGTGCGGCTGGACTGGACGCTGGTCGGCGAGGACACGCTGTTCGCCGAGGCGGCGTGCGCGGACTTCACCGTGTGCCCCTCCAAGTTCGAACTGGACGGCTTCCTGATCGCCCAGGCGGAGGCGATGGCCTGCGGCGCGGTGCCGATCGGGACCGCGCAGCGGACGACCGCCCACTTCGGGCACGCGCTGCCGCACACCCACCCGGACGCGACCGGCTTCGCGGTGCGCGGTTCCTTCCGCGACGACGACCGGGAGCTGGCCGGACTGCTGGCCGGCCGGATCCGGGAGGCGGAGCGGATGTTCCGCGAGGCCCCGGAGGAGTACGCCCGCCTGTCGCGGAACGCGGCCCGCACCGCCCGCGGCTTCACCTGGGGGGAGAGCGCCCGCCGCCGGCTCGGCGCCTTCCGGGAGCTGCTCGACGGCGTCCCCCGCCGGCTGCCCGCCCGGGACGCCGCGCGGTACGGCTGGTTCGAGCTGCTGGACGGGACGGAGCTCGCGGAGCACCGCGAGACGGTCCTCCGGCACGCCCTGGAGCGGGGCGACGCCGAGGCCTACGGGCGGTGCGCGGAGCTCGACGGGGCCGCGTACGAGGCGTTGTTCGCCGCCGCGTACGGGCGGGCGGACTTCGAGCGCTGCGCCGCCCTGGCCCGTGACGCGGGGCGGGACGACCTCATGGCGCCGGTGCGGCACCGGTGCCGGATCGCCCCGGCCGCTCCGGACGCCCCGCACGCGGTGGAGTACCGCCATCCGGGGCTGATCGCGGTGGACGCGGTCGTGGACGGCGCGGCCCCGGGACCGGTGGACGCCGGTGACGCGCCGCTGGAGTCGGCCGACGAGGCCGCCCGCTCCGACGAGCCGGTGCCGGCGGCCGGGACCACCCGGCTGGTGGCGCTGCGTCGGGACGCCGACGGCGTCTTCCGCGGCGCGGTCCCGGCCGGCGGGCCGCGCGGCGGCCTGGTGCTGCGGCTCACCCTCGACGACGGGAGGACCGCCTGGGACCACGTGCCGGTGCCGGAGGCGCCGCCGTACCGGGTGGTCGCGACCGACCTCGACGGCACCCTGCTGCGGTCCGATCTGACGGTGTCCGGCCGGACCCGGCGGGCGCTGGAGCTGGTGGCCGCGTCGGGGGCCGCGCACCTGGTGGTGACGGGCCGTCCGGCGGCGGCGTGCCGCCGGCTCCTGGACTCCCTGGGCTACACCGGCCTGGCGGTGTGCGGGCAGGGCGCGCAGCTGTACGACGCGGGCACGGACCGGCTGCTGTCGGCGGAGCGGCTCGACACGGAGCTGGCCCGCTCGGTGGTGGCACGGGTGGAGGAGCTCCTCGGCCCGCTGGAGCTGGGGGTGGTGACCTCTCCGCCGGAGAGCCGGTTCAAGGTCACGCCCGGCTTCGGCGAGCGGGTGCGGCACGGCTGGGACGTGACCGCCGACCGCGCCCTGCTGTGGGACGCGCCGATCGACAAGCTGGTGCTGCACCACCGCACGGTCGGGGACGACGCGCTCGCGGAGGCCGCCCTGCGGCTCTGCGGCGACGAGGTGACCGTCGTGCACTCGGTGCGGGGCATGGTGGAGGTGCTGCCCCGGGGGATCACCAAGGGCACCGGCGTGGCGCGGGCGCTGGAGCTGCTCGGCCGCACCGGGGCGGAGACCGTCGGCTTCGGCGACATGCCCAACGACATCCCGCTGCTGGCGCTCGCCGGGCACGGGGTGGCCGTCGCCAACGCGCACCCCGCGCTGCGGGCCGTCGCGGACGAGATCGCGCCCGGCCACGAGGAGGACGGCGTGGCGGCGGTCCTGGAGCGCCTCTTCGGCACGCCGGTGGTGCCGTTCGCGCCGCCGGGGCGTGGTCCGGCGCCGGCGACCACCGCCGCGCCCGCCGACGCCACTGCGGGAGGTGCCCGGTGAGCGATCCGCTGAAGGCGCTCGCCGAGGCGTACGGGGTGGCGACCGCGTACCGGACCGACCGGGGACGGGAGGTCGCGGTGGCCCGGGACACCCTGGTCGCGGTCCTCGCGGCGTGCGGGGTGGACGGCTCGACGCCGGCCGCCGCCCGGGCCGCCCTGGCGGCCCACCGCGCCGTCCGGGCCCGGCGGCTCGTGCCGCCGTGCGTCGTCGTCGACGGGCCGGACGGCCCGCTCCCCCGGTTGCCCCGGGGTGCCCGCGCGGAGGTGCTGTGCGCCGACGGGCGGGTGCGGGGCCTGGCGGACGGGCCGCTGCCGGCCGGGCGGCACACGCTGACGGTGGAGGCGGACGGCCGGCGCGACACGGCGGTGCTGCTCGTCGCGCCGGAGCGCCCGGGCCCCGCCCCGTACTCCTGGGGCTTCCTCGTCCAGCTCTACTTCCTGCTGTCCCGCCGCTCCTGGGGCATGGGCGACCTCGGCGACCTGACCGGGCTCGTCTCCTGGGCGGGACGGGAACTCGGCGCGGACTTCGTCCAGTTGGGGCCGCTGCACGCGATGGAGCCGGGGCCGCTGCCCGATCCGTCGCCGTACCGGCCGAGCAGCCGGAGGTTCCCCGACCCGATGCACGTCCGGGTCGAGGACGTCCCGGAGGCCGCGGGGCTCACCGACGGTCCGCGGAGCCGGGTCCGGCAGCTCGCCGAGCGGGCCGCGGCGCTCAACGCGGCGGTTCTGGACGGGAGTTCCCTGATCCGCCGCGAGGAGGTGCGGGAGTCGAAGCTGCGGGCGCTGCGCGAGGTGTACGAGGTGCCCCGCACCCCGGCGCGCGAGGCCGCGTTCGCCGCGTACACCGAACGGGAGGGCGGGGACCTCACCGACTTCGCCACCTGGTGCGCGCTGGCCGAGGTGCACGGTCCGGCGTGGCGGTCCTGGCCGGCCGGGCTGCGCGATCCCCGCTCGGCCGAGGTGACCCGCGCCCGGCGGGTGCTGGCCGATGCGGTCGGCTTCCACCGCTGGCTCGCCTGGATCACCGACGAGCAGCTGGCCGGCGCCCAGCGGGCCGCCAGGGAGGCGGGCATGCGGATCGGCCTGGTGCACGACCTCGCGGTCGGGGTGGCCCCGGAGGGAGCGGACGCCTGGGCCCTGCGGCACTGCCTCGCCGAGGGCATGTCGGTGGGCGCCCCGCCGGACGACTTCAACCCGGCCGGGCAGGACTGGGGCCAGCCGCCGTGGCGACCGGACGCGCTGGCCGCCGAGGGGTACCGCCCGTTCGCCGCGCTGCTGCGGGCCGGCCTGCGGCACGCGGGCGCGCTCCGCGTCGACCACGTGATGGGCCTCTTCCGGCTCTGGTGGGTGCCCGAGGGCCGCCCGCCGGACGAGGGCACCTACGTGCGCTACGACGGCGCGGCGATGCTGGCCGTGCTCGCGGCGGAGGCGGCCGACGCCGGGGCGCTGGTGATCGGCGAGGACCTGGGCACGGTCGAGACGGGCGTCCGCGAGGCGCTCGCGGACCGGGGCGTGATCGGGACGGCCGTCCAGCGCTTCGAGTACGAGGGCGGGTCGGAGGGCCGGCTCGGGCCGCTCGCCCCGGAGAAGTGGCGGGAGCACTGCCTGGCCACCCTCACCACCCACGACCTGCCGAGCACGGCCGCCTGGCTCAGCGGGGAGCACGTCGAACTGCGCGACCGGCTGGGCCTGTCGACCCGGCCGGTCGCGGAGGAACGGGCGGAGGCGGCCCGCGAGCGGGACGGCTGGCTGGCCGAGCTGGAGCGGCTCGGCCTGCTGCCGGACCCGGCGGGCGAGGTCGCCGCGCTCCACACGTACCTGGGCCGGACCCCGGCCCGCATGATCGGGGTCTGGCTGCCGGACCTGACCGGCGACCGGCGGCCGCAGAACCTGCCGGGCACGGCGGGGCTGCACCCCAACTGGTGCCTGCCGGTCGCCGACGGGGAGGGGCGGCCCGTCCCCCTGGAGGAGCTGACCGAGGCTCCGCTCGCCCATCACCTGGCCGGGGCGTTCGCCGGACGGCCGGAAGCACACCGAGACATCGAGGAGAGGCATGCCTAGCCGGGTTCTTGCTGACGAGGAACGCCTGCCGGGCGTCCGGGAGGACGCCGACGGTTTCAGCCTGCTCGCGCCGGACGGCACCGGATACCGGGCGGAGCTGATCTCCGGGGTGCTCTCCCCGGACAACCCCGCCCTGGCGCGCGCGATCGGCGGGCGGCGGGTGGTGGCCTTCACGGGGCCGACCGTCGGCGGCCTGTACGGGGAGGCGCTGGTCCGCTACCTGGAGGCGCACCTCGCCCCGGGCAGCTGGACGCTGCACACGATCGGCACCGGGGAGCGGAACAAGACGCTGGCCACGGCGGAGCGGGTCTGCGCGCTCGCCAAGGCCGACGGCCTGGACCGGCACGGGGTGATGCTCGCCCTGGGCGGCGGGATCGTCGCGGACGTGGTCGGCTTCGCCGCGTCGATGTACGCGCGGGGGATCCGGCACATCCGGATCAACACCACGCTGGTCGGCCAGGTCGACGTGGGCGTGGGGGTGAAGACGGGGGTCAACGCCCTGCACACGAAGAACATGTTCGGCGCCTACCACCCGGCGCACGCCTCGCTGAGCGACCCCGCCTTCCTCGCCACCCTCCCCGTGCGGGAGATCCGCTGCGGTCTGGCGGAGATCGTGAAGATGGCGGTGATCCTGGACGAGGAGCTGTTCACCACCCTGGAGCGGTACCCCGACGCCTTCCGGGCGTCCGGGACGCCGACGCCGCCCGAGGTGGAGACGTACGTCCTGCGGACCTCCATGCGCCTGATGATGGAGGAGCTCTGCCCGAACCTGCGGGAGAAGAACCTGGCCCGCCTGGTCGACTTCGGGCACACCTTCAGCCCCGTCGTCGAGACCGCCGGCGACCACCGGCTGGAGCACGGCGAGGCGGTCGCCGTGGACATGGCCCTCTCGGCCTGCCTGGCCCTGCGGATCGGGCTGCTCGACGAGGCGTCGTGCGACCGGATCATCGGGCTGCTCGCCCGGATCGGGCTGCCCGTCTTCGACCCGGAGACCTGCACGCCGGAGCTGATGACCCGGGCGCTGGAGGAGTCGTGGGAGCGGCGGGGCCGCCGGCTGCACCTGGTGGTGCCGGCGGCGGTGGGCAAGGCGGTCTTCGTCGACGAGCTCGCCGACGTGACCCCCGAGGTGCTCCGCCACGCGCTCGGCGAACTCGCCCGGCGGGCCGCCGGGTTCGCGGCCGAGGGGGTGGGAGCGTGAGCGGCGCGGCACGGCCGGTGGTGAACCTCAGGGAGCTGTTCGCCCCCAAGGAGCACGACCACGGCGGGCACGGGACGATCCTCGCCCACCGGATCCTCGCCCGGGGCGCCGGGAGCCCGGGGGCGTCCTTCATCGACCTGGCGGTGCTGCCGCCGGGCACTTCGATCGGCCGCCACCGGCACGGCCGCGACCGGGAGACGTACGTGGTGCTGAGCGGCAGCGGCGTGATGCTCCGGGACGGCGCCGAGTTCCGGGTGACGGCCGGGGACGTGGTGGTCAACGAGCCGTACGGCGAGCACGGGCTGAGCAACGACTCCACGGGGGACCTGGCCCTGCTCGTCTTCGAGGAGGAGGTGCCCGATGACCTTCCCGCGGGCTGACGCCGCTGCCGCGCCGGCCGGACGGCGGATCACCGTCATGGACGTCGGCGGGACGACGCTGCGGGTCGGAACCTTCGACGCCGCCGCGGGCGGTCTGCTGCCGGACGTGCGCCGGAGACCCGTCGACGGCATGGCCCGCTTCCCCGGGTCCCCCGTCCCGGCGCTCCAGCGGCGGGTCGTCGAGCAGATCGCGCGCGAGGCGGAGCGGGAGGCCGCCGCCTCCGGCTCCGACGGCCTGAGCGTCGCCTTCGCCGGCCCGGTCGGCCGTGACGGGACCGTGCGGGGGGCGCCGACGGTGTGGGGCGGGGGCGGCGGTCCGCTGCCCCTCCGGGAGCTCCTGGAGGCCCGGCTGCCGGTGCCGGTGCTGGTCGTCAACGACCTGACGGCGGGGGCCTGGCGGTACGGGGCCGGTTCCCCCGAGCCGTTCTGCCTGCTCACGATCAGCTCGGGCATCGGGAACAAGGTGTTCCGGGGCGGCGAGGTGCTCCTCGACGACGAGGGGCACGGCGGGGAGCTGGGCCACTGGACCTACGACCGCTCGCCGGACGCGCCGCCGTGCGACTGCGGCGGCCGGGGCCACCTCGGGGCGCTCGCCTCCGGGCGGGGGGTGCTCGCCGCCGTGCGGCGGGCCGCCGCGGCGGATCCGGAGGGGTACGCGCGCTCGGCGCCGGCCCGGACGGCGGCCGACCCGGCGGCGGTGGACAACCCGTCGATCGCGGCGGCCGTCCGGGCCGGGGACCCCTTCACCACGGAGGTGCTGCGGGGCACGCTGGTGCCGCTGGCGGCGGCGATCGGCGGGGTGTTCGCCTCGATCGGGATCCGCCGGTTCGTGCTGATGGGCGGCTTCGCCCTGGCGGTCGGCGAGCGGTACCGCGCACTGCTGACGGAGGAGCTGCTCCGGCAGGGCTGCTTCGGCCTGACGGACGCGCAGATCGCGTCGATGGTGGTGCTCGGGGCGGACGACGACGACCACGGCCTGATCGGCGCGGGCCTCCTGATGGACCGCCGGCTGGGCCCGGCGCCGGACGGCACGGGGACGGCGGGAACGGCGGGAACGGCAGGAACGCCGAAGGCGGCGGAGAGGACGGAGAGGGTGATGGCGCGATGAACGCGGACCCGGCGGGTCACGGGCCCGTCCTCGTGGTCGGCAGCGGCTTCGTCGGCACGGAGATCGCCCGGCGGCTCGTCGGCGAGGGCCGGACGGTGACGCTGGCCTCGCGCGGCCGGCCCGCCCGGCCGCCCGAGGCGTACGGGGCGCGCTGGACGCCGCTGGACGCCACCGACCCGGCCGCCTGCGCCGGGGTCGTGGCGCGGGTCCGGCCCCGCGCGGTGGTCCTGGTGCACGGACCGTCGGACGTCACCTGGTGCGAGGCGCACCCGGAGGAGGCGGCCGCCGCGCACACGGCGGCGACGGCGTCCTTCGCCGCGCTGCCGGACCTGGACCGGCTGGTGATGATCTCCACCGACAACGTCTTCGACGGCGCCTCGGCGCGGAACGTGGAGGCGACTCCGACGGCCCCGGCGAACGCGTACGGGACGGCGAAGCGGCGGGCCGAGGAGCTGCTGCTCGCCCGGGCGGTGTCCCCGGCGACGGTGCTGCGGGTCAGTCTCGTCTACGGGCACGAGCCGGCCGACGCCGGGAAGTGGCTGAACTTCTTCGCGTCCTGCGCCCACCGGCTGGCCCGGGGGGAGCCGGTGGAGGCACCGGCCGACCAGTGGACGACGCCCGTCCTGGTCGAGGACGTGGCGGCGGTGACCTCGCTGCTGCTCCGCCCCGGTGGCGCGGTGCCCGCGCTGCTGCACCTCGGTGGCCCGGAGCGGGTCTCCCGGGCCGGGTGGGCACGCGAGATCGCGCGGGCGCTGGGGGCCTCGGAGGAGTTGGTGCGTCCGGTGCCCCGGGCCTCGGGCCGCTATGCCTCCCGGCCGGAGAACACCTGTCTGGCCAGTACGTCGCTGGCGTCGGTACCGGGGATGGAGGCCGTCACGCTCCGGGGCGTCGGGGCCGCCGCGGCGGTGCTGGCCCCCGCGTTCCGCGACGCCTGAGTCCGGGCCGCCGGTCCGTCGGCGACGCCCCCCGTCAGCGG
>NZ_JBHTST010000124.1:0-26285 GCF_042794995.1 Streptomyces sp. NPDC056503 | reverse complement strand
CCCCTGGGCCGGGTCTGGTGCCCGGCCGGCGACGCGGATGAGCCTCCGGTGCCCGGACCCGTCGAGGCCGTGACGGCCGAACTCCCGTCCCGAGCCGGACCGTTCGACGCCGACGGGTGGAAGCCCGGGCTCGTCGGCGGCCACCGCGTCGACGAACGCCCTGCCGGGCTCCGGGGCGAGGGCGTCGAGGGCGACGAGGGCGGTCGGCTCGAAGAAGGCACCATCCCTCCTGCCTCCTGCCTCCTGCCTCCTGCCTCCTGCCTCCTGCCGCCCGGTGCGACGGTGACGCCGCGGCACCCGTTGAGGTCCCGTCGCGGTCGAGGCGGGCCGTGTCTCCGCCACCGTCGCCGACTCCCCGCCGGCCGACGGGAGGGCGGCGGTCAGGGCGGCTCTCGTCCCGCCCCCCTGGGTCGTACCGCACCGGGCACGCCGTCCGCGCTGTCGATCCCGCGCAGGAGACGGCGCCCGAGGTGCCCCGAGGTGGCACGAGGTGACTCCAACATATTTCAACATCTTGATGGCGAGGGGTACGGGTCGTCGAGGTAGGTGATCTTCCTGCGGATCCCCATGTCAGGGCGTTGGTAACGGCGAAGTATCGATCAGGGGCCGCGCGGAAGGTCTGTTGACTTTTGATGAGAACAGCGATTTTCTGTGGTGCATCGAGTTGATTAACGGTTGACCGTGGCGACTTCAACACTCCTGGAAACGCCCGGCCGTCCGCTCTCGCACCGTCGTCGGACAGGAAGGGAACCGTCGTTCCCTCTTCCTCGCCGCGAGCCCGCGCGAGTCCACCTGATTCCGTGCTTCACCGGCCGGCCGTGCGCGGTCCGTCCGAGCAAGGGGTATGACATGTTCATTGAAAGAAACCGGCGGCCGATGGCGGCGGCGGCCCTGGGGCTGGCCTCCGTCCTCGCTCTGACCTCCTGCTCCAGCGGCCAGCAGGCGGCGGGTTCGGGGGGCGGGGAGGTCGCCAAGGTCGACGGCAAGATATCCCTGACGTACCTCCAGAAGCAGGGCGACCAGGAGTACTTCGTCGGGGAGGCGGCCGGCGCCAAGGCCAAGGCGGACGAGCTCGGCATCGACCTCAAGGTCGTCAACCTCGGCACCGACGCCAACAAGACCATCAGCGAGGCCCAGTCCGCGATCTCGCAGAAGAGCAACGGCCTCATCGTCGTCGTCCCCGACCCGGCCGTCGGCCCCCAGGTCGCCCAGCTCGCCAAGGACGCCGGCATCGCCCTCCTCACCTCCGACGACCAGATCTGCACCACCGGACCCGACCCGGCCTCCTGTCCGGCCGACGCCCTGGTGCCCCGGATCGGCTTCAGCGGCGCCCAGATGGGCGGCGAGGTCGGCAAGCGCGCCGCCGCGGAGTTCCTGAAGGCCGGCTGGAACCCGGCCGAGACCCGCACCATCTCCGCCTGGAAGCAGGACGTGACCGTCTGCACCGACCGCGTCAAGGCGTCCAAGGAAGCCTTCGCCGCCGCCGGCGCCAAGGTCCAGAACATCGACGTCCCCACGGACAACAGCCCCACCGGCGCGCAGGACAAGATCGCGGCCACCGTCACCGCCAACCCGAGCGTCAAGCACTGGGTGGTCTGGGGCTGCAACGACGAGAACGTCCAGGGCGGGGTGACCGCCCTGGAGAACGCCGGCTTCAAGGCCGACGACGTCATCGGCGTGGGCCTCGGCGCCTACCTGGCCTGCAAGAACTGGAGCTCGGGCAAGCCGTCCGGCATGAAGGCCGCGCTGTTCATCAACGGCGAGGACGTGGGCGCCCTGGCCGTCCAGACGATGTACGACAAGCTCAAGAACGGCAAGGCCTTCCCCAAGGAGGCGTTCGCCCCGACCACGATGGTCGACGCCGCCACCTGGAAGTCCGCCGGAGTGACCTGCGGCTGAACCGCGGCCGCAGCGCCGGTGCGGCGGACCGCCCCGCCCGCCGCACCGGCTTCCCCCACCTCGCCCGGCGCCCCCTCGGCCCGTACCCGACCCTCCAGCCCGTGAGGCCAGCATGACCACACCCGGCATCCCACACCCCGCGTCGACGACCCCAGGTGCCGGTGTCGCCGTCGAGAACATCACCAAGCGCTTCGGTGCCGTCCAGGCCCTGGGCGGCGTCACCCTGTCCTTCCCGCCCGGGCGGGTCACCGCCCTCATGGGCGAGAACGGCGCGGGCAAGTCCACGCTCCTGAAGATCCTCACCGGCGACCACCAGCCCACCGAAGGGCGCGTCCTCCTCGACGGCGCCCCGGTCTCGTTCGCTTCCCCGCAGGACGCGCGCCGGGCCGGGATCCGCATCATCCCGCAGGAGCCGGAGATCATCCCCCACGTCTCCGTGGCGGAGAACGTCTACGCCGGATCCCTCCCCCGCAAGGCCGGCCGACGCCTCGACCGCGCCGAGCTGCGCCGCAGGATCACCGCGGACCTGGCCCGACTCGGCTTCGACAAGGTCATCGACCCCGATCTGCTTGGCTCCCAACTGACCGCTGCGCAGCGCCAGTTGGTGGAGATCCTGCGGGCGCTCACGGGCGAGGCCAGAGTCATCGCCTTCGACGAGCCGACCTCCTCGCTCGCGGAGAACGAGGCCGAGGCCCTGTTCGCCCTGATCGACCGGCTGCGCGCCCAGGGCATCGCGATCATCTACGTCTCCCACCGCATGAAGGAGATCTTCCGGCTCGCGGACCGCATCGCCGTGCTCCGTGACGGCGCCTCCGCCGGCGTCCTCGACGCCGCGCGGACCACCGAGAGCGAAGTCGTGCGGATGATGGTCGGCCGCGACCTCTCCTCGCTGTTCGTACGGCAGGACGTCGCCCGCGACGACGTCGTCCTGGAGCTGGACGGCGTCACCACCGACGACGTCACCGACATCAGCCTCCGGATCAGGGCGGGGGAGGTGGTCGCCCTCGCCGGGCTGATGGGCGCGGGGCGTTCGGAGCTGGCACTCGCGCTCGCGGGCGACCGCCCCCTGCGCTCCGGCCGGATCACCCTCGGCGGCCGGCCCCTGCGGCTGCGCAGCCCCAAGGACGCCATCCGGGCCGGCATCGGCCTGGCTCCCGAGGAGCGCAAGGCCCAGGCCCTCTTCCTCCAGCGGTCCATCCGCGACAACACCTCCCTGGTCAGCCTGGAGCGACTGCGCCGGGCGCGCTTCGTCCGCAGCGGCCCGGAGAAGGCCGTCGCCCAGGAGTTCTCCGACCGGCTCAGGGTGCGCACCCCGTCCATCGAGCACGAGGTGCGCAAACTGTCCGGCGGCAACCAGCAGAAGGTCGTCCTCGCGCGGTGGCTGCTGCGCCGGCCGAAGGTCCTGATCCTCGACGAGCCCACGCGCGGCATCGACATCGGAGCCAAGGCGGAGATCTACCGGATCATCGCCGACCTCGCGCGGGACGGCGTCGCCCTGCTCGTGATCTCCTCCGAACTCCCCGAGGTGCTCGGACTCGCCGACCGCGTGGTGGTGATGCAGAACGGTCGCGTCACCGGCGAACTCGGCCGGGCCGAGGCGACCGAGGAGTCGATCCTCGCCCTCGCCATGGCCGACGACCTCGCCCCCCTGGACCCCGCCCCCGCTCCGGCCACCGCCCGGCCCCGCACCGACTCCGCCCATGGAGGCCCCCGATGACCACCGCCACCACCTCCCCGGCCGAGACCGGGCAGGCCCCGGAGACGGCCCGCAAGCGCTCGCCGCTGGCCGCCCTCGGCGGGCAGAACCTCAGCCTCATCGGCGCGCTCGTCGTGGTCCTCGGGCTGTTCGGCTTCCTCAACGAGAACTACCTGAGCCTGTCGAACCTCCAGGTGATCGCGGAGGCCGCCACCATCACCGGCCTGCTGGCCGTCGTCCAGACCGTCGTCATCATCTGCGGCGGCCTCGACATCTCCGTCGGCTCCCAGGTCGGCGTCGCCTCCGTCGTCAGCGCCATGGCCTTCACCGCCACCGGCTCCAACGCCTTCGTCGGCATGCTCGCCGCCGTCGGCGTCGGCGTGCTGGTGGGTGTCGTCAACGGCGTCGTCATCGTCTACGGCCGGGTCAACCCCACCATCGCCACCCTCGCCGGCCTCGCCGCCTACAAGGGCCTCGCCCAGCTCCTGTCCGACGGCCGCGCGCAGGGGTACGTCCTCAACGACCCGGTCTTCGTGTTCCTCGGCCGCGGCAAGATCGCCGGCCTCCCGGTGATGGTCTGGATCCTCATCGTCGTCGCGATCGCCGTGCACGTCATGCTCCGGTACACCGACATCGGCCGCAACGTCTACGCGATCGGCGGCAACGACACCGCCGCCCGCCTGGCCGGCATCGACATCAACAAGTACCTCGTCGCCGTCTACGCCCTCATCGGCGTCGTCGCCGCCGTCGCCGGCATCCTGCTCACCGCCCGCACCGGCTCCGGCCAGCCCGTCTCCGGCAGCGAGGGCCTCGAACTCAAGGCCATCACCGCCGCCGCCCTCGGCGGCTGCGCCCTCAAGGGCGGCAAGGGCGGCGTCGGCGGCACCCTCCTCGCCGTCGCCCTCCTCGGCGCCCTGGAGAACGGCCTGACCGTCCAGGGCATCAACACCTTCTGGCAGAACGTCGCCCAGGGCGCCCTGCTCGTGGCCGCGGTGGTGATCCAGCAGCGCCGCAACGGCGAACGGGCCGTCGGCCTTCCGCACTGACCGGACGTACGCCGCGAGGCCCGCCTCCTTCGGGAGGCGGGCCTCGACGCGTTCCGGCGTCCGTCCGGGAGGAGCGGGGCCGTTGGGAGGAGCGGGGGCGGACGGGCGGGAGCGCCGTAGGCCCTGTGACGGGTCGGCCTGTCGTACGCGACGGGCGGCGGCCCGCCCGGACGACGCACCGCCGTCGGCGACCCGGACCGGGGTCGGCCACGTGGGTCTCCCGCCCGTGCGGGCCGGACCTCACGACGGCCCCGCTCCTCCCGGGCGGCGCCCCGCGCCGCGCCACGCCCTTGTCCGACGGGGCCCGGCGCTACAGGGGAGGGGGCGCAGTCGTACGGGGGAGGGCGCGCCCTCCGTACCGCGCGGGTCGCCGCCGGTCGGAGGCCGACGCGTCCGGCGGTGGCCCGGGCCGCCCCGGGCCGGGCCGCGCGCACGGGGCGGGGAACGACGAAGCCGCCCTCCCGGATGCCGGGAGGGCGGACAGGCGTGGGAAACGGGGCCGGGCCCGGGCGGGGACGCGACCGGGCCCGGCGGTACCGGGGTCCTACTCCTCGGTGGGGCCGAGGTCGGGCGTGGCGCGGAAGTCGACGGTACGGGCCCGGGGGCCGGCGTGGAGCTCCAGGACGACGAGTTCGTTCGTGCCGGACCGCAGGACCGGCGCCGGCACGTACAGCGACCGCTGCGGACCGCGGGACCAGTAGCGGCCGAGCGCGAAGCCGTTGACCCAGGCGTTGCCCTTGGTCCAGCCGTCGAGGTGGAGGAAGGTGTCGGCGGGCTCGGCGAGTTCGAAGGTGCCCCGGTGGAAGGCCGGGCCCACGGGGGTCGTCGTGGTGGCCGAGAAGGGGACGTCCTCCAGGGCGGTGAGCGGGAGCGGCCGGTTCGTCCACGCCGTCGGCTCGACGCCGTCGAGGGACACGGTGCCGAGCAGCCCCTTGCGGTCGTGGATGCCCTGGCCGTAGTTCACCCGGCCCTGGTTCTCCACCAGGATCGAGAGCACGCTGCCGGCCCGGGGTGCCGTGAAGGCCAGGGCGTGCTCGTGGTTCTCCCGCTCCAGGACGCCCACCGGCTGCCCGTCGACGAAGACCTGGGCGCGGTCGCGGACGTGCTCGACCTCCAGCAGCACGGGGCCGCCCAGGGGAAGGACGGTTTCGTAGAGGACGAAGCCGAAGTCCTGTTCCAGCTCCTCCATGGTCAGCGGCCGTCGGGAGTCGATCCGCGGCGCCAGCGCGGCGGCGCTCGGCAACAGTCCGGCGCTCTCCGCCAGCGTGACCGCGGGGACGGCCAGTTTGGCCCCCGGGGCGGGGACGGGACCGTCGGGAACGGGGGCGTACTTGGCGATGACGTCGCGGAAGGCGGTGTACTTCGGGGTGGGGTCGCCCGCCTCGTCGAGGGGCGAGTCGTAGTCGTAGGAAGTGACGGTGGGGCGGTAGGTGTGCTTGTCGTTGGCGCCGTTGGTGAAGCCGAAGTTGGTGCCGCCGTGGAACATGTAGAAGTTGACCGAGGCGCCGGTGGCGAGGACCTCGTCGAGTTCGCGGGCGGCGTCGTCGGGGTCGCGGACCACGTGGCTGGCGCCCCAGCGGTCGAACCAGCCGATCCAGAACTCCGTCGTCATCAGCGGCCCGTCGGGGCGCGCGGCGCGCAGCGCGGCCAGGTGGTGGGCCGAGCGGCTGCCGAAGTTGGCGGTGGCGAGGACGCCGGGCAGGGCGCCCCGGTCGAGGTCGGCCGGCTGGTCGCAGGTGAACAGGGGGACGTCGACACCGCAGGCGCGCAGCGACGCGGCGATGTGCTCCAGGTAGGCGGTGTCGTCGCCGTAGGCCCCGTACTCGTTCTCCACCTGTACGGCCAGGACCGGGCCGCCCCGTGAGGAGAGGTGCGGCTGGAGCGGGGTGAGCAGGCGGTGGAAGAAGTCGTCCACCGCGGCCAGGAACCGGGGGTCGCGGGAGCGCAGCCGGATGTCCGGCTCGGTGAGCAGCCACGAGGGCAGGCCGCCGCCCTCCCACTCCGCGCAGATGTACGGACCGGGGCGGAGCAGGACGTGCAGTCCCTCGGCGGCGGCGAGTTCGAGGAAGCGGGGGAGGTCGAGGCCGCCGTCCAGGACGAAGTGGTCGGGCCGCGGCTGATGGAGGTTCCAGGGGACGTAGGTCTCGACGGTGTTGAGCCCCATCAGCCGGGCCTTGCGGAGCCGGTCCGCCCACTGGTCGGGGTGGACCCGGAAGTAGTGCAGCCCGCCGGACAGGAAACGGAAGGGCCGGCCGTCGAGCAGGAATCCGGCCTTGTCTATCTGGAGTTCGGGCATGCGCTGTGTGCTCCTGTGTACGTGAAGGGTCGTGCGGGGTCAGGCGCCGCCGAGGGGTGTTTGCGTAAACATACAGGACGTGGCGATCCCTTCCCGCGGTCGTGCCGGGGCGGAGCCGGACTCCGGCTCCGCCCCGCGGTGCGCAGGATTACTTGTTGACGTCGAAGCCCTGGTCCTGGCCGTACTTGACGCTGGCGTCCTGCCAGGCCTTGAGGCCGTCGGTGAGCTTGGTGGGGCTGACGTAGGCCTTGCCGACGGTGTCGTTGAAGATGGAGTTGGCGTAGACCTGGTAGGGGAGGTAGGACCAGTCGGCGCCGACGTTGCGGGCGGATTCGGCGAAGACGCGGTTGGCCTGCTGGCCGCCGAAGTAGGGGAACTCGGTGTCGAGGAAGGCCTTGGATTCGAGGTCGGCGCGGGTGGCGGGGAAGGCGCCGGCGGTGACGCGGGTGGTGGCTCCGGTGCCGGTGGTGGCGAACTCGGTGAAGGCGTAGGCGAGTTCCTTGTTCTTGGCGGCCTTGGGGACGGCGAGGGAGCTGCCGCCGTTCTCGGCGGTGGTCTTGTCGCCCTTGGTCCACTGGGGGAGGGGGGCGACGCGCCAGTCGCCGGAGGCGGAGGCGACGCCGGAGGTGAAGTTGGCGGGCATCCAGGCGCCGATGGAGAGGGTGGCGATGGAGCCGTCGGCGAGTCCCTTGTACCAGGCGTCGCTCCAGGAGCTGACGGGGGCGACGAGCTTCTCGTCGAGGAGCTTCTGCCAGGTGGCGGCGTACTTCTGCGTCCCCTCGTCGGCGAAGTTCACCGTGACCTTGGTGCCGTCGGTCTTGTAGGGGCGCCCGCCGGCCTGCCAGATCAGACTCGTGGTCGCGCCCGCGTCGCCGGTGTCGTTGGTGATGAAGAGCTTCGGGTCGGCCTTGTGCAGGGTCCGGGCGGCCTCCACGTACTCGTCCCACGTGGTGGGCACCTTGATGCCGTGCTTGTCGAAGACCTTCTTGTTGTAGAAGAACGCCATCGGACCGGAGTCCATCGGCAGGGCGTAGATCGACTTGTCCTCCGTGACCGCGTTCCACGGGCCGGTGGTGAAGCTCGTGCCGTACCGGTCGGCGCCGTAGGGGGAGAGGTCCTCGACGGACTTGCCGATGGTGAACTGGCCGAGGGCGTAGTACTCGACCTGGGCGACGTCGGGGGCGCCGGATCCGGCGGAGATGGCGTTCTGGAGGGCGGTGTACTGCTTGTCGCCGGTGCCGGCGTTGACGAGTTCGACGTCGACGTTGGGGTACTTCTTCTCGAAGTCCTCCGCGACCTTCTTCAGGGTGGGCTCCCAGGCCCAGACGGTGACCTTGCCGCCCTTCTCCAGTGCGGCGTTGATGTCCTTCGGGCCGCTGTCGCCGCCGTCGGAGGCGTCGGACCCGCACGCCGTGGCGGTCAGGGAGAGCGTGGCCAGTACGGCGAGCGCGCCGAGCAGTCTGCGGGTGGTGTGGTTGCGCATGGGAGGTGCTCCAGGTCGAGGGTGCGGGTGGGGAGGGACTTCCGGGAAGGGGACCGGGGGACAGGAGGGGCTCAGGGGCGGGCGGTCATTCCTTGACGCTGCCGGCGGCCAGGCCGGACTGCCAGTACCGCTGGAGCAGCAGGAAGACGGCCACGATCGGGACGATCGTGAGGAGGGAGCCGGTGATGATGAGGTCGAAGACGGCCTCGCCGCCTGCGGTCTGGGCCTGCGCGTTCCAGGCGTTGAGACCGAGGGTGAGCGGGTACCAGTCGGGGTCCTTGATCATGATCAGCGGCAGGAAGTAGTTGTTCCAGGTCGCCACCATCGAGAACAGCAGCACGGTGACGGTGCCCGGCACCAGCAGCGGGAGGGCGACGGTGAAGAAGGTGCGCAGTTCCCCGGAGCCGTCGATGCGCGCGGCTTCCAGGAGCTCGGTCGGTACGGCCTCCGCGGCGAAGACCCACATCAGGTAGAGGCCGAAGGGCGAGATCAGCGACGGGATGATCACGGCCCACGGGGTGTTGGTGAGGCCCATGCCGCTGAACATGAGGAAGGTGGGCACGGCGAGGGCGGTGCCGGGGACGGCCACGGCGCCGATGACGACCGCGAAGACCGCCTTGCGGCCGGGGAAGTCGTACTTGGCGAGGGCGTAGCCGCCGAGGACGGCGAGGACGGTGGCGCCGCCCGCCCCGGCGGCGACGTACAGGAGGGTGTTGAGGAACCAGCGGACGAAGACGCCGTCGTCGTAGGAGAGCGTCCGGCCGATGTTGTCCCAGAAGTGCGTGTCCTCCGCGAACCAGAGTCCGAAGGAGTCGAGCAGTCCCTTCTGGTCCTTGGTGGCGTTGATGACCAGCCAGGCCAGCGGGAGCAGGGTGTAGACGAGGACGAGGCCGGTGACCAGGGTCAGCGGGATGCTGGGGCGGGGGTTGAGCGGGGTGTGGGGGATCCGCCGCCCGCGGCGCCCGGCCGCGGCGGGGCGCGCGCGGCGCGCGGAGGCGGTGTCGGTGTCGCCGTCGCGCGGCCCGGGGGAGGACGGGGAGCGCTCGGCGGTCGCGGTGGTCATGGAGGTGGTCATCGGCTCAGCCCTTCCGCATGCCGCGCAGCTGGACCGTGTACGCGATGATCGCCGTGATGACGCCCATCACGATCGCCACGGTCGCGGCGTAGTTGTGCTGCTGGCCCGCGAAGGACAGCGAGTAGGTGTAGAGGTTCGGGGTGAAGTCGCTGGTGATGGCGTTGGGAGCGAGCTTCTGCAGGATGCTCGGCTCGTTGAAGAGCTGGAAGCTGCCGATGACCGAGAAGATCGTGGCGATGACCAGCGCGCTGCGGATCGCCGGCAGTTTGACCGAGGTCACCACGCGCCACTCGCCCGCGCCGTCGATCGCCGCGGCCTCGTACAGCGAGCGGGGCACCACCTTGAGCGCGGAGTAGAAGATCAGCATGTTGTAGCCGACGAACTCCCAGGTCACGATGTTGCCGAGGGAGGCGAGGACCAGGGACGGGGAGAGCGGGTCGGGCAGCGCGGTCCCGAGGGAGTCGTTGATGTTGCCGACCAGGCCGAACTGCGTGCCGTACATGAACCCCCAGATCAGGCTGGCGACGACGGCGGGGACGGCGTAGGGGAGGAAGATCGAGACCCGGAAGAACGCCTTGCCGTACAGCCTGCCGCTGTCGATCGCGAGGGCGACGAGGAGGGCGATGCCGAGCATGACCGGCACCTGGACCAGGAGGAAGAGGCCGACCCGGGTCAGCCCCTCCCAGAAGCGCGGGTCGGTGAGGGCGTCGCCGTAGTTGTCGAGGCCGACGAAGGAGGTGCCGCCGACGAGCCGGTCCCGGAAGAAGCTCAGGTACAGGGCGTAACCGATCGGCGCGAGGAACACCAGGCCGAAGACCGCGACGAAGGGGCCGGCGAACCCCCATCCCACCCAGGCTTCCTTGCGGAGACGGAAGAGGGTCAGTGGGCGGGGCGGTGGTGCTGCCGCAGCGCGCGTCGGGAGGAGCGTCATGGCTGGGTCCTTGCGTCGATGACCGAGCGGTCGGGAGACGGGGAGCGGAGTTCTGGGGCCTATGGCCGAGAACCGGCCTGTGAGAAAGGCTGCCGACGAGGAATGTTTACGTAATCATCGGTAGGGTGATGGTGGCATTCCCGCTGGGGGGCGTCAAGCACGAACTGGCAGCGAATGAGAGGGATTCGGGTGACCGAGCAGAACGCGACCGACCGGTCGCCGGCCGCGAGCGACGGCCGGCGGGGGGTGCGCACCAGGCCCCGCAGGGTCTCCATGGCGGATGTCGCCAGGCTGGCGGGGGTCTCCTCGCAGACGGTGTCCCGGGTGTCCAACGGCGACGCGGCCGTCGTCGAGGCGACCCGGCGGAAGGTCCTCGACGCGATGAAGGAGCTGGGCTACCGCCCCAACAGCGCGGCCCGCGCCCTCAAGCGCGGCGACTTCCGGGCCATAGGCGTCATCATCGGCGGACTCGCCAGCACGGGCAACGTCAGGACCCTGGACGCCGTCACCGCCTCGGCGTCCCGCGCCGGCTACGCGGTCACCCTCATCCCGCTCGACGCGCCCACCCAGGAGAACGTCAAGGGGGCCTTCTCCCGCCTCGACGAGCTGGCGGTCGACGCCGTCGTGCTGATCATGGAGGTGCACCTGCTCGACGCCGTCGCCCTCACCCTGCCGCCGCACGTCAAGGTGGTCGTGGTGGACTCGGACGCCACCGGCCGCTTCCCGGTGGTGGACACCGACCAGCGGCAGGGCGCCCGCACCGCGGTGCGGCATCTGCTCGGCCTCGGCCACGGCACGGTATGGCACGTCGCGGGCCCGGAGGAGTCCTTCTCCGCGGGCCGGCGCGCCGAGGCGTGGGAGGCGGCCCTGCGCGAGGAGGAACGCACGGTGCCTCCCGCCCTGCGCGGGGACTGGACCCCCGAGTCGGGGTACGAGGCGGGCCTGCGGCTCGCCGACGAGGACTCCTGCACGGCGGTCTTCGTGGCCAACGACCAGATGGCCCTCGGGGTGCTGCGGGCCTTCCACGAGCGCGGCGTGCGCGTCCCCGAGGACGTGAGCGTCGTCGGTTTCGACGACATCCCCGAGGCGGCCTCCTTCATCCCGCCCCTGACCACCGTCCACCAGGACTTCTCCCAGGTCGGAGGGTTGTGCGTCGACGCCGTCCTGCGCGAGCTGGCGGGCGAGACGGTGACCGGGGTGCGGCTGGTGCCGACCACGCTGGTGGAACGGCGCAGCACGACGTCCCCCGGCGCGCGCGGACGGGAGAGCTGAGACCGCGCGTCCGGGGCGGACGCGCGGAGGAGCCCTTTCCGGCCAGGCGGGAGGGAGCGGGAGGGGAGGGGGCGGCCGGATGCGCGGGCCGGCCGGAGCGTGAGGGCGGACCGGCCTCGGGGCGTGCCGACCGGAGCGCGAGAGCGGGTGGCGGGAGGGCGGACCGGCCTCAGGCCGTGGCGCCCGGCCGGGGCGGCGCCGTGCTCGACCGGACCACGAGGACGGGTTCCACCGCCCTGCGCCGCGGTCCGTCCGTACGGCCTTCGATCTGGTCGAGCAGCAGGGCGACGCAGTGCTTGCCGACCACCTCGAAGTCCTGGTGGACGGTGGTCAGGGGCGGATGGAGGTACGCGGCCTCGGCGATGTCGTCGAAACCGGCCACGCTGACGTCGCCCGGCACGCTCTTGCCCACCTCGTGGAGGGCGCGCATCAGGCCCATCGCCATCTGGTCGTTCGCGGCGAAGACGGCCGTGACCTCCGGCCGCCGGGCGATGTCGAGCCCGGCCCGGTACCCCGATCTCGCCGACCAGTCCCCGTGCGCCACCGGCGGGACGGGCGCGCCCGCCTCCTCCAGGGTCCGGCGCCAGGCGTCGGCACGCCGGCGCGCGGCGAAGGAGTCGGGCGGGCCGGCGAGGTGCCAGACCGTACGGTGGCCGAGGCCGAGCAGGTGGGAGACCACGCTGTGGGAGCCGTGGGCCTGGTCGAAGTCGACGTTGGGGTAGCGGTGGCCGGTGTCGCCGTCGGCGACGACCACCGGCATCGACGGCGGCAGGCGCAGCGAGGGGGTGTCGAGCATCTGCGACTCGACCAGCACGATGCCGTCGACCGACTGCAGCATCAGGTGCTGGAAGGCGTGGCGCACGGCGGCCTCGGTCTGGGCGCGTACGCCCATGAAGTTCACGGAGAAGTCGGCCTCGCGGGCGGCGTCGGCGATCGCGCCGAGCGTACGGGCGTTGCCGTGCGCGCCCACGTCGAAGCTGACCACGCCCAGTGCTCCGAAGCGGCCGGTGACCAGCGCGCGGGCCGCCGTGTTGGGGCGGTAGCCGAGCGACTGCATGGCGGCGAGCACCTTCTCGCGGGTGGCGGAGTCGACGTTCTGCCGGTTGTTCGCGACCCGGGAGACGGTCTGCGAGGAGACGCCCGCCAGCGCGGCGACGTCCGCCATGGAGGGCCACTGGCGGGCCGGCCGGGAGCGGGGCGACCGCGTCGTGTTCTCCGTCGCCATGCGTATGACCTTCCGCCGCGGACCGCCGGGGCCGCCGCACGGAAGGCCCACTGTGTTGACGTAAACATACCAGCCGGTCAATCTTCGGCGGATCGTGTCCGAATCCTTGACAGCCCCGGGCGCCCCTCCCAAACTCTCGTCCCAAGCGCTCGTGTTAACGCGAACATGGCGCGGTGACACCTCTCCGTAACACGGTGGTCACCTCCCCTCGGTGGCGTCGCCCCCCCGGCGATCACCTTCGTCCGACACGCGATCCCACGGGCGCGATCCCCGTTCACCGCAGGCACCCCGCACCGGAGGTGCGTCCTCGCCTGCCCCATCCGCCACACCAGCCCCTCCTCCCTCCCCCCCAGACCGCGAGGTACGCGCTCATGCGACGCACATCCTCGGGGACGGCCACGGTGCTCACAGCGCTCTGTGCCGTTCTCCTCTCCCTCCTCGGCAGCGCCGGCACCGCCCATGCCGCGGCCGTCACCGTCACCAACGCCACCCAGTTCACCGATCCGGCGGGCAATCCCGTGCACGCCCATGGTGGTGGGGTGCTGAAGGTGGGCGAGTACTACTACTGGTTCGGTGAGAACCGCAACGCCGACAACAGCTTCCGGTATGTCTCCGCCTATCGTTCGACCGATCTGAAGACGTGGGAGTTCCGTAACCACGTGTTGAAGCAGGAGACGGATCCGGAGTTGGCCGGTGCGAACATCGAGCGGCCGAAGGTGATCTACAACGCGGCGACGGGTCAGTTCGTGATGTGGATGCACAAGGAGGGCAGTGCGAGCGATTACAGCGAGGCGCGGGCCGCGGTGGCGGTGTCGGACACGGTGGACGGTGACTACGCGTGGCGGGGCAGTTTCCGGCCTCTGGGTCACATGTCGCGTGACATCACGACGTTCGTGGACACGGACGGTACGGGGTACATGATCTCGGCGGCGAACGAGAACGCGGATCTGCATGTGTACCGGTTGACGTCGGACTACACGGGTATCGACGCGCAGGTGCAGAAGCTGTGGTCGGGGCAGTGGCGGGAGGCTCCGGCGATGTTCAAGCGCAATGGTGTGTACTTCCTGCTGACGTCGGGTGCCACGGGGTGGTCGCCCAACCAGCAGAAGTACGCCACGGCCACCAGTGTGACCGGTTCCTGGAGCGGCCTGAAGGACGTCGGAGACTGGAACACCTACGGCTCCCAGACCGCGTACGTCCTGCCGGTGCAGGGGACCAACGGGACGGGCTACCTCTACATGGGCGACCGCTGGGGCAACTCCATGGGCGGCATGGTCGGCGACTCCCAGTACGTCTGGCTCCCGCTGAAGTTCCCCACCGACACCACGATGACCATGGACTACCACCCGCAGATCACCGTGGACACGGCCACCGGCTCGGTGCAGGGCCTCGGGACGTGGGAGACGCTGACCGCCTCGCACAGCGGCAGGTGCGCCGACGTCGCCGACCGCTCCACCGCCGAGGGCGCCGCCCTCATCCAGTGGGGCTGCGCCAAGAGCGTCAACCAGCAGTTCTGGCTGAAGTCCGCCGGCAACGGCCGGGTGCAGATCGTGGCCCGCTACAGCGGCAAGTGCCTCGCCGCCCGTGACGCTTCGAAGGCCGACGGCGCCGCGATCGTCCAGTACTCCTGCAACGGCACCGCCGCCCAGCAGTGGACGGTGAAGGCCTCCGGCGGCACCGTCCAGCTGTCCGCCGTCCAGAGCGGCAAGTGCCTGGACGTCATGAACAACTCCACCGGTGACGGCGCCCCGCTCATCCAGTGGAGCTGCAACAACGGCGCCAACCAGAAGTGGCTCCGCACGGCCGCCTGACCGCCGTCCGGACCGCACCGGGCAGGCCCCGGCCCCCGTCGGGGCCTGCCCCACCCACGCCCGCCCCCAGTACCACTCGGCCGCCCCCCGTACCACTCGGCCGCACCCCGTACCACTCGGCCATCCCTCCCCCCGCACCACCCGGCCCTCCCCCCCCGCACCACCCGGCCCTCCCCCCCGCACCACCCGGCCCTCCCCCCCGCACCACCCGGCCATCCCCCCCGCCTCCGTCCGCGCCGCTCCCGTCCGCGCGGCCCCCTCGGCGATCAACGACCAGCGATCAACTCAGGGAGATCGACCATGCCCTCCACCCGTGAACGACCCCCGAACCGCGTGCGCAGGAGTGGCGCGGTCCTGGCCGCCGCCGCCGTGGCCGCGCTCGTCGCGACCGGCCTCTCGCCCCTGTCCTCCGCGGCGGCCGAGACCACCGGGCAGGCGGTGACCGTCCGCCCCGACCCCAGCTACCAGCAGCAGCCGTTCGAGGGCTGGGGCACGGCGCTCGCCTGGTTCGCCAACGTCACCGGAGGCTGGCCGGACGCCCAGCGCAACGCGCTCGCCGACGCCCTCTACGGCGCCGACGGCCTTGGCCTCAACATCGCCCGCTACAACATCGGCGGCGGAGACAGCCCCGAGACCACCCCCTACATGCGGGCCGGCGCCGCCGTCCCCGGCTGGTGGAACCGTCCGGGACCGGAGTCCCCCGACTGGTGGGACCCGGACAACCCCACCCACTGGAACGCGAACGCCGACGCCAACCAGCGCTGGTGGCTCACCGCGGCCAAGGCGCGCGGCGCCGACACGTTCGAGGCCTTCTCCAACTCCGCGCCCTACTTCATGACCCGCAGCGGTCTCGTCTCGGGCAACTGGAACGCCGGGGAGGACAACCTCCGCTCCGACCAGTACGAGCGGTTCGCCGCGTACCTCTCGGGCGCCATGAAGCGCGCGCAGAACGCCACCGGTGTCACCTTCGACACCCTTTCGCCCATCAACGAACCCCACACCAACTACTGGGGTGCGGGCGGCCGGCAGGAAGGCTCCCACTGGGACCCCGCCTCCCAGGCCCGCATGATCACCACCATGCGGGCCCGGCTGAACGCCGACGGCGTCAGCACGCCCATCGCCGCCATGGACGAGACCAACCCGAACACCTTCCGCACCAACTGGGACACCTACGACACGGCGGCCAAGGCCGCGATCGGCCGGCTCAACACCCACACGTACAGCACCGGCGGCCGTACCGGAGCGCGTGACATCGCCAAGGGGACGGGCACCCCGCTGTGGATGTCCGAGGTCGACCTCGGCGGCAGCGTCGGACAGAGCTTCACCGACATGAGCCCCGCACTCGACCTCACCCAGCGCGTCAACGAGGACTTCCGCGAGCTGGAACCCCGCGCCTGGGTGCTGTGGCAGGCCGTCGAGGACTACGAGAACATGACGCCGGCCCGCGAGAACTCCAACTGGGGCCTCATCCAGACCGACTTCACCCCGGCCGACGCCGCCACCGAGCCGCTGCGCAAGAACAAGAAGTACTGGGCGATGGCGAACTACACCAAGTTCGTCCGCCCGGGCGCCCGCGTCATCAACACCGACAACGCCGACACCTTCGCCGCCCTGCGGCCGGCCGGCCAGGGCACGGTCGTCGTCCACACCAACCCCACCGGTGAGCCCCAGCGGCTCACCCTGAACCTCGCCGGGTTCCAGAACGTGGGCACGGGCGCCGTCCAGCGCTACACCACCGACGGCACCAAGAACCTCCAGCGCGAGAGCGACCTCGCCCCCGTCGGCAAGACGCTCACCGCCACCGTGGGCGCGGGCTCCGTCACGACCTTCGTCCTGCCCTCCGCGACGGGCGTGAACGTCTCCGACGCCACGGCTCCCACCGGCGCCGCGCGGCAGCTGCTCAACGACAACAGCGGCAAGGCCCTGGCCGTCGCCACGAGCGGTGGTCAGAGCACGCTGGTCCAGCGCACCTCCAGCCCCGGCACCACGGCGCAGCAGTGGAAGTTCACCAAGCTGTCCTCGTCCGACTGGGGCAACACCGCGACCTACCGCATCACGAGCGTCGCCAACGGCAAGGCCCTCGCGGCTCAGGGCGGCTCCCTCGCCCTGGTGGCCTCGGGCACCTCCGCCGAGCAGAAGTGGCTGCTGTCCACCACGGGGGACGGGCACCACACCCTCGTCAACAGCGCGAGCGGCGGACTCCTCGACGTCAGCGGCGAGTCCACGAGCGACGGCGCGCCCGTCGGCGTCTACCGTCCGACGACCGGGTCCAACCAGTCCTGGACCCTCCGTCCCGTCGCCGCGGACACCTGGACGCCCCTGCGCCTGCGGCACAGCGGCAAGTGCCTCGACGTGAGCGGCACCTCCACCGCGGACGGCGCCCAGGTGGTCCAGTACACCTGCGGCGGCGCGACCAACCAGCAGTGGTCCCTGCGCCCCGCGGGCGGCGGCTACGTCAACGTCGTCGCCCGGCACAGCGGCAAGTGCCTCGACGTCACCAACGAGTCGACCGCCGACGGCGCGGTCGTCTTCCAGTACGCCTGCAACGGCGGCGCCAACCAGCAGTGGTCGGCCCACAGGTCGCCCGACGGCTTCCTCACCCTGCTGGCCCGGCACAGCGGCAAGTGCCTGGACGTGAGCGGCGCCTCCACGGCGAACGGCGCCGCGGTCGTCCAGTACGCCTGCTCCGCCGCCGCCAACCAGCAGTTCACCACCTCGTAGCGCCCCCCGGCCGGTCCGGGAGCCGTTCGGTTCCCGGACCGGCCCTTTCCCGGGCCACCCACGAGGGCGCTCACCGGGCCACCCACGAAGGCGCTCACCGGGGTACCCGCCAGGTCACCCGCCGAGGCACCCACCAGCCCGCCGAGGCACCCGCCGGGGCGGGCACGCACCGCCCCTCAGCTGGAGGTATGTATCCTGTTCGAATCTGATGACTTCGGTTGGCCTCGCGCCGACCGGTTCCTTCGCGGGACGGACAACACGGGGGCGGAGGAGCCGGTGCTGGCGCTACAGCGGCGAGCGGTGATCCTCGACCTCGTACGCCGTGACGGCGCCGTGCGGGTGGCCCACCTCGTCGAGCGGCTCGGCGTCTCCGACATGACCGTCCGCCGGGACCTGGAGGCGCTGGCCCGGTCCGGATCCCTGGAGAAGGTGCACGGGGGAGCCGTCGCGACGTCCACGACCACCACCGGCGAGGAACCCGGCTTCGAGGCCAAGGTCGACGTCGAGTCCGCGGCCAAGGCCGCGGTGGCCACGGCGGCGGCCACCCTCGTGAAGCCGGGCAGCGTCGTGGCCCTCTCCGGCGGCACGACCGCCTTCGCGGTCGCGGCCCGGCTGCGGCACATCCCGGGTCTCACCGTCGTCACCAACTCCCTGCCCGTCGCCGACCTGCTCCGCGCGTACGCCGAGGAGCCGGACGCGGGCGCCCCCACCGTGCTCCTCACCGGCGGCGCCCCGACGAGGTCGGCCTCGCTGGTGGGGCCGCTGGCCGACCAGGCGATCCGCTCGCTGCGGGTGGACCTCCTGATCATGGGCGCCCACGGGGTGTCCGAGCGCGCGGGCGTGACCTCCCCGAACCTCGCCGAGGCGCAGACCAACCGTGCGCTGATCGACTCCGCGTCCCGGCTCGCCGTGGTCGCGGACCACACCAAGTGGGGCGTGGTGGGGCTGAGCCGCTTCGCCGCGCTCGGCGAGATCGACTACTTCGTCTCGGACGCCGCGCTCGGCGAGGAGGCCCGGTCGGTGCTGAGCCGCGAGGTCGGCCGGCTGGTCGTCGCCGACACCGTCGGCGCCTGACGCCTCCGCCGCCCGGCCGGCCGCCCGGCCCGCGGTCGCTTTCGTCGGCCCGGCCCACGGTCGCTTCCTCCGGCCCGGTCCGAGGTCGCCTCCGCCGTCCGGTCCGCCGTCCGGCCGCGGGCGACTGCCGCCCCCGCTGTCCGGTCCGTGGGTCCCCATGCTTGCCAGGCACGAACCTAAAAGGGCTAAATATGGGGTATGAGTGGAGAAAAGGGCCATTCCAGGGGTGATCGCCCCGAAAGCCCTGACAGGGGGCCCCGGCGACTCGGAGCGTGGCTGACCACCCGCAGCGTCGCCCGCCAGGTCTTCCTCCTCCAGCTGGTCCTCGTGGTGCTCCTCGCCGCCGCCGCCGTCGTGGCGCTCGTCGTACAGGCCCGGCGCGACACCATGGCCGACGCCCGGCACCGGACCGTCGCCGCCGCCCAGGCCTTCGCCCACTCCCCGGGCCTCGTACAGGCCCTGGAGGACGACTTCCCCACGGTCGAGCTGCAGCCCCTCGCCGAAGGGGCCCGCAAGGCCGCCGGCATCGACGCCCTGATCGTGTACGAGCTCGACGGGATCACCCTCACCCACAGCGACCCCACCCAGCTCGGGAAGCACGTCATCGGACCGTACGCCGAAGCGGCGGCCGGCCGGCCCTTCACCCGCACCTTCCAGGGCGCTCTGGGCCTCTCCGTGGTCTCGGCGGCCCCCGTCAGGGACGCCCAGGGGGACGTCGTCGCCATCGTGTCGGCGGCGGTGACGGTCGAGAAGGTCCAGGACTCGCTGGACCAGCAGCTGCCCGCCTTCCTGGGCAGCGCGGCCGGCGCCCTCCTCCTCGTCGCCCTCGGCACGGGCCTCGTGAGCCGTCGGCTGCGCCGCCAGACCCACGGCCTGGGCCCGGCGGAGATGACCCGGATGTACGAGCACCACGACGCGGTCCTGCACGCCGTCCGCGAGGGCGTCCTCATCACCGGCCGGGACCGCCGGCTGCTGCTCGCCAACGACGAGGCGCGCCGGCTCCTCGACCTGCCGGCGGACGCGGAGGGCCGCCGCGTCACCGACCTGGGCCTCGACACCTCCCTCGCCGCCCTCCTGGCCTCGGACCGCATCGCCACCGACGAGGTGCACCTGGCCGCGGACCGCCTCCTCGCCCTCAACAAACGGGTCACGCTGCCCCCCGGCGGCCAGCACGGCAGCGTGGTGACCCTGCGGGACACCACCGAGCTGCGCTCCCTGTCCGGCCGGGCCGAGGTCGCCAGGGAGCGGCTGAGCCTGCTCTACGACGCCGGGGTGCGCGTCGGAACCACCCTGGACGTCGTGCGTACCGCCGAGGAGCTGGCCGAGGTGGCGGCCGCCTCCTTCTCGGACGTCGTCACCGTCGAACTCCTGGATCCCGTGCTCAGCGGGGAGGAACCGGCCGGGGCGAGCACCGAACTGCGCCGGACGGCCATCGCCGGCCTCACCGAGGACCACCCCCTCTACCCCTCGGGAGAGCTGATCCGCTTCGTTCCCGGAACGCCGGTGGACACCAGCGTCGCCGAGGGCCGCTCCGTGGTGGTGGACGACCTCGCCTCCTCGACCGGATGGCGCGCCCAGGACGAGGAGCGGGCCCGGCGGGTCCTCCGCTACGGGATCCACTCCCTGGCGGTCGTGCCGCTGCGCGCCCGGGGCGTGGTGCTGGGGGTGGCGAACTTCTGGCGGTCGGGCGCCTCCCCGCCGTTCTCCGACGAGGACCTGTCCTTCGCCGAGGAGCTGGCGAACAGGGCCGCGGTCTCCATCGACAACGCCCGCCGCTACACCCGTGAGCACACGATGGCGGTCACCCTCCAGCGCAGCCTGATGCCGCGCGGCTTCCCCGACGACGCGGCGCTCGACGTGGCCTCCCGCTACCTGCCCGCGGAATCCGGCGTGGGAGGCGACTGGTTCGACGTGATCCCGCTGCCCGGCGCCCGGGTGGCCCTGGTCGTGGGCGACGTCGTCGGCCACGGCCTGCACGCCGCGGCCACCATGGGCCGGCTGCGGATCGCCGTCCACAACTTCTCCGCCCTCGACCTCTCTCCGGACGAGCTGATCTGGCGCCTGGACGAACTCGTGGCCCTCATCGACGACCAGGACGAGTCGCCCGGGGACTGGGGGGAGACGATCACCGGAGCCACCTGCCTGTGCGTCGTCTACGACTCCGTCTCCGGCGAGGTCTCCGTCGCCAGCGCGGGTCACCTGCCGCCGGTGCTCGTCCGCCCCGACGGGACCACCGAGTTCCTCAGGTCCCCGGTCTCCCCGCCGCTCGGGCTGGGCGCCGGCATGCCCGTCGAGACGGCCCGGACGATCCTGCCGGAGGGCTCCCGGCTCGTGCTCTACACCGACGGCCTCCTCGTGGACCGCACCCAGGACCCCGACCGGAGCCTGGACGTCCTCCGCGACGCGCTCGCCGGGGCCGACCGCACGCCGGAGGAGACCTGCGCCGCCGTCATCGACACGATGCTGCCGGCGGGCTCGCCCGACGACGTCGCCCTCCTCGTGGCGCGGGTGAGCCGCATGGCCCCGGACAGGGTCGCCGAGTGGGACGTGCCGCGCGACCCGGCGGCCGTGGGGCCGGTCCGCAACGCGTGCGCCCGCAAGCTGGCCGAGTGGGGACTGGAGGACATCTCCTTCGGCTCCGAACTCATCCTCAGCGAACTGATCACCAACGCCGTCCGCTACGGCCTCGAACCGATCCGGGTGCGTCTCCTGTACGGCACCTCCCTGATCTGCGAGGTCTCCGACGGGAGCAGCACCGCCCCGTACATCCGGCGCGCCGCCGACACCGACGAGGGCGGACGCGGTCTCTTCCTCGTCGCCCAGTACGCCGAGAAGTGGGGCACCCGCTACTCCCCCCGGGGAAAGACCATCTGGGCGGCCCAGGCGACCGCCCCCGGCGCGGGTCCCGACCTGGACCACCTGGGGGAGGACGACATCCTCGGCCAGTGGGACGACGTGGAGCTGTGAGCCCGCGGCGGCCGCGCTCCACACGGACACCGGGAGGCCCCCCGAGTAGGGTGGGGAGCGTCTCCCCCGTCCCCTCTGCCCCTCGCGGAGATGCCGTGGTCGTACTCCCCCGGACGCGCGCCGCCGCACTCGCCGCCTGCCTCTGTGTCGCGGTGCTGGGCCTCGGCGGCTGCGGCGGGGAGAGCGAACCGGTCCGCGTGGTGTCCCCGGCCGTGGCGGGCTCCGCGGCGGAGGCGGGCGGCATGGACGCCCTGATCAAGGCGGCGAAGAAGGAGGGCACCCTCCACACCACGACCCTGCTGCGCCACTGGGCGAACTACGGCGGTCTGATGGACGGCTTCGAGAAGAAGTACGGCATCGAGATCGTCAACAGCAACCCGTTCGGGTCGAGCCGGGAGGAGATCGACGACATCAAGCGGAGCCGCGGCAAGGCGACCGCCCCCGACGTGCTCGACCTCGGTGACGCCTTCGCCCAGTCCGCCGCGCGCGAGGGCCTCCTCGCCCCCTACCGGGTGGCCGCCTGGGACAGCATCCCGCAGAACCAGAAGGATCCCGGGGGCGCCTGGTTCAACAGCTACGGCGGGTACGTGTCCATCGGCTGCGACCAGAGCAGGGTGGAGGTCTGCCCGGTCTCCTTCGCCGATCTGCTCAAGCCCGCGTACCGGGGCATGGTCGCGCTCAACGGCAACCCCACGACGGCCGGATCGGCCTTCGCCGGCGTGTACGCGGCCGCCCTGGCCAACGGCGGCTCGTTCGACGACATCCAGCCGGGCATCGACTTCTTCGCGAAGCTCGACGACGTCGGCAACTACAACCGCGGCAACCCCAACCCGGAGGCGATCGCCCGCGGCGAGACCCCCATCAGCATCGAGTGGGACTTCCTCAACCTCCGGCACGTGGACGAGCTGCGGGGCACCGACGTGCGCTGGAAGGTGTCCATCCCCTTCGACGGAAGCTTCTCGCAGTACTACGCCCAGGCGGTCAACAAGTACGCCCCGCACCCGGCGGCGGCCCGCCTGTGGCAGGAGTACCTCGCCGGCACGGACGGCCAGAACCTCCGGCTGGGGGGCTACGCCCGCCCGGTGCTCATGGACGTGATGGCCAAGGACGGCACCCTCGACGAGGAGAAGGCCGCCCGGCTGCCGACGATCGAGGGCGGCCCGCCGACGTTCCCCACGGCCGCGCAGCTGGCCAAGGCGCTGCGGGTGGTCGAGGCGAACTGGACCGAGGCCGTCGACGGGTGAGCGGAGCCACGGGGCGAAGGGCTACCGGAGAGTTCTCTTGACAGGCGGCCCACAGGCTTCCAGACTCTCCCCAACACCTCGCGTTAACGTAAACATGGAGCGGTGACGCCCAGCCGTAACACGGCGGCCACCTCCCCCGCCCCATGAGTCGCGACGCTCCGACCACCACTGCCGCACACGGGCCCGGTCGGCCGCCGCCTTCGCGTGCGCCTTCTCCGTACGCATCAACTCACCCCACCCCCCACGGGCACGCCCGGCCGGGGCGCACGCGCGCACCGACCGTGACCGGTCCGCACAGCAAGAGGTAAGTGATCATGTCGCGCAGAAGAACGGGGGCAAGGGCGGTCGTCGCCGCTCTGTCCGCCCTCCTCCTGTCCCTCGTGGGCGCCACGGGCACCGCCCACGCGGCCCCGGTGACCATCGCCAACGCCACCCAGTTCACCGATCCGGCGGGCAATCCCGTGCACGCCCATGGTGGTGGGGTGCTGAAGGTGGGCGAGTACTACTACTGGTTCGGTGAGAACCGCAATGCCGACAACAGCTTCCGGTATGTCTCCGCCTATCGTTCGACCGATCTGAAGACGTGGGAGTTCCGTAACCATGTGCTGAAGCAGGAGACGGATCCGGAGTTGGCCGGTGCGAACATCGAGCGGCCGAAGGTGATCTACAACGCGGCGACGGGTCAGTTCGTGATGTGGATGCACAAGGAGGGCAGTGCGAGCGACTACAGCGAGGCGCGGGCCGCGGTGGCGGTGTCGGACACGGTGGACGGTGACTACGCGTGGCGTGGCAGTTTCCGGCCTCTGGGTCACATGTCGCGTGACATCACGACGTTCGTGGACACGGACGGTACGGGGTACATGATCTCGGCGGCGAACGAGAACGCGGATCTGCACGTGTACCGGTTGACGTCGGACTACACGGGTATCGACGCGCAGGTGCAGAAGCTGTGGTCGGGGCAGTGGCGGGAGGCTCCGGCGATGTTCAAGCGCAATGGTGTGTACTTCCTGCTGACGTCGGGTGCCACGGGGTGGTCGCCCAACCAGCAGAAGTACGCCACGGCCACCAGCGTGACCGGTTCCTGGAGCGGCCTGAAGGACGTCGGCAACTCCACCACGTACCGCTCCCAGACCGCGTACGTCCTGCCGGTGCAGGGGACCAACGGGACGGGCTACCTCTACATGGGCGACCGCTGGGGCAACTCCATGGGCGGCATGGTCGGCGACTCCCAGTACGTCTGGCTCCCGCTGAAGTTCCCCACCCGGACGACCATGACCATGGACTACTCGCCCAGGATCACGATCGACGCCGCGGCCGGAAAGGTGACCGGCATGAACGCGCTCTGGGAGACGCTCTCGGTCCGCAGCAGCGGCAAGTGCGCCGACGTCTCCGACTTCGACTCCGCCGACGGCGCCCGGATCGTCCAGTGGGGCTGCAACGGGGACATCAACCAGCAGTACTGGTTCAAGAACGTGGGCACCAGCGGCTACGTCCAGATCATGGCCCGCAACAGCGGCAAGTGCCTGGAAGTCGACGGGGCTTCCGCCGAGGACGGCGCCGCGGTCGTCCAGCGCACCTGCGGCAGCGTGAAGTCGCAGCACTGGAAGGTCGAGCCCTCGGGCGACGCCGGCCACAGCAGGCTCGTCGCCCGGCACAGCGGAAAGTGTCTGGACGTCGCGGACTACTCGTACGCCGACGGCGCGACGCTCGACCAGTGGACCTGTAACGAGGGCCAGAACCAGCAGTGGAACCGCACCACCGTCTGACGGTGGTGACAGGGTGCCCCTCCGCCCGCGCGGTGGAGGGGCACCGCTCTGCCGACGGGGCATCCGACATCAGGTCACGAACAGATAACGGGTCTGAACCAAGCGTCATCGTCTGTTCACCTCTGGTGGTTTCCGCGTAAATCCGTTGCCCCTCGGCCAGGACCAGGCTCTTCCACGCCCGGCCGCGACGGCCGTGCACCCCCGCAGGCCTCTCCAAGGAGACTCCGTGCACCTGTCCCGTTCCCTTCGCGCCTCCCTCGTCGCCGCCCTCGCGGCGGCGTCGCTGCCGCTCGCCGCCGCCGCGGATGCCTCGGCCGGCGAGGCGGCGCCGTCCTCCGGCGCCACCGCGGCCGCGAAGCGTCCCAAGTCGCTGGTGATCGGCATCGACGGCGCGACGTTCGCCACGTTCGAGAAGGCGAAGATGCCGAGGGTCAAGGCCCTCATGGCGGGCGGCATGACCGCCACCGGCAACCTCTACGCGAACCCGATGGCCCCCACCTCCTCGGGCCCGGGCTGGTCGACCATCGCGACCGGCGTCTGGCCCGACAAGCACAAGGTCGTCGACAACGGCTTCGCCGGCGCCCGGTACGACCTCTACCCCGACTACGCCACCCGTCTGGAGACCGCCGACCCCGCGATCGACACCCTCGTCGTGGGGACCTGGAGCCCGATCCGCGACACCGTCTTCGGCCCCGCCGTCGACACCCGCCTCGGTGGTGTCGGCGACGCCGACACCACGGCGACCGCCGTCTCCCGGCTCACGACCACCGACGCGGACGCCACCTTCGTCCACCTCGACGAGGTCGACGGCGCCGGCCACACCTACGGCACCGGGCACCGGGCCTACCTCGACGCCCTCAACGCCGCCGACACCCGGATCGGCCGGATACTCGACGCCGTCGCCTCCCGCGCCGCGTACGCCGACGAGGACTGGCAGATCGTCGTCACCGCCGACCACGGCCACGCGCCGGGCGGTGGCCACGGCGGCAACACCCCCGCCGAGCGCCAGACCTTCGTCATCGCCAAGGGCGTCGGCTTCACACCGGGTTCGGTCCGCCACGACGTCAAGGTCACCGACATCGCCCCCACCGTCCTCGCCCACTTCGGGATCGCCAACGACCCCGCGTGGCAGCTCGACGGGAAGGCGATCGGCACCCTCACGCCCGACGCCTTCGACCCGCTCCGGCCCTCCCTGAACAGCCGCGTCGACGAACTCGCCCTGGCGTCCACCGTCAAGGGATGGACGACCACCGCCCCCGGCGGCTGGACCGTCGACAACTCCGCCATGCCCGCCGGCGGCGTCACCGAGTGGCGCGGCTGGTCCTTCGCGACCGACGAGTTCTGGAGCAACACGGACCGGGGGCAGGGCCGCGAGACCAGCGTCCGCTCGCGCGACGTCTTCGCCGTCGCCGACTCCGACGAGTGGGACGACAAGACCCACGGCGCCGGGCAGTTCGACTCCACCCTCGTCAGCCCCGCCCTCCCCGTGACCGGCGGCGCCCCGGCGACCGTCTCCTACGCGACGAACTACAAGGTGGACGGCCCGCAGACCGGAGACGTCTTCCTCTCCTTCGACGGCGGACCCCGGCAGCTGCTGCGGTCCTACCGCGCGGACCTCAACGCCTTCGAGAAGCTCACGGTCGCCGTCCCCGCCGGCGCCACCACCGCCCGGCTGTACTTCCGCTACACGGGCACCAACAGCGCCTTCTGGACGATCGACCAGGTGACCCTCACCCCCTGACGACACCCCGGCACGGGGAGGCGGGAGCGGCCCACGGC
>NZ_JBHTST010000123.1:0-26311 GCF_042794995.1 Streptomyces sp. NPDC056503 | reverse complement strand
GCCGGAACCCCGGCGGCGCGCGGCGGCGCGTGGGCACCGCTCAGCGGGCGGTGCGCGTGTGCACGTACTCGACGAGACGGCTCAGCGCGTCCGGGTCCATGGACGGCATGACGCCGTGGCCCAGGTTGAAGACGTGCCCCTCCAGGTCCTTCGCGGCGGCGAGGACCTCGTCGGCCTTCGCCTCGACGACCTCGGTGGAGGCGAAGAGGACGGCGGGGTCGAGGTTGCCCTGGAGGGCCTTGCCGGGGCCGACGCGGCGGGCGGCCTCGTCGAGCGGGACGCGCCAGTCGACGCCGACGACGTCCGCGCCGGCCTCGCCCATGAGGCCGAGGAGCTCGCCGGTGCCGACGCCGAAGTGGATGCGCGGGACGCCGTAGCCGGCGACCGCGTCGAAGACCTTGGCGGAGGCCGGGAGGATCGAGCGGCGGTAGTCGGCGGGGGCGAGGGCGCCGACCCAGGAGTCGAAGAGCTGGACCGCGGAGGCGCCGGCCTCGATCTGCACCTTGAGGAAGGCGGAGGTGATCTCGGCGAGGCGGTCGAGGAGGTCGGCCCAGAGCTGCGGGTCGCCGTACATGAGCGCCTTGGTGTGCTCGTGGTTGCGCGACGGGCCGCCCTCGACGAGGTAGCTCGCGAGGGTGAAGGGCGCGCCGGCGAAGCCGATCAGCGGGGTGTCGCCGAGCTCCTCGGTGAGCATGCCGATGGCCTCGGTGACGTAGTGCACGTCGTCGGGGGTGAGGTCGCGCAGCCGGTCGAGGTCGGCCCGGGTGCGGATCGGGTCGGCGACGACGGGGCCCACACCGGGCTTGATGTCGAGGTCGACGCCGATGGCCTTGAGCGGGACGACGATGTCGCTGAAGTAGATCGCGGCGTCGACCCCGTGGCGGCGGACGGGCTGGAGCGTGATCTCCTTGACCAGCTCGGGCCGCATGCAGGACTCCAGCATGGGGATGCCCTCGCGGACCTTCAGGTACTCGGGGAGGGAGCGCCCGGCCTGCCGCATGAACCAGACGGGGGTGTGGGGCACGGGCTCGCGCCGGCACGCCTTGAGGAACGCGGAGTCGTACGTCCGCGACTGCTGCTTCGTCTGCTGGCCCGTCGGGCTGTTCATGGCGCTCACGCCCAAATCTTCGCATGTGGCCGGAAGCCGCTCGTGCCGGGCGGGTGTCCCTCCCCGCATGGCGGCCCCGTTCCGCCTACTCTTCCCCGCATGGCTGCGGCTCAGGGACATTTTTCCGATCATTCCGACGGCATTCGAGGGACGGGCGACAAGGCGGAGAGTACGGCGGGGACTCCGGTGCCGCCGGTGTTCCGGAGGGCGGTGGACGCCCTGCGGACGGCACGGCTGCGGCCCGAGATGGAGGTCGAGCCGACCCGGCCCCCGCAGCGGCTCGCGCCGTACGCGTACGCGGTGGAGGCGGCGGTCGTCGACGGCGAGGAGGACCTCGCGGACGGGCGGCTCGTGCTGCTGCACGACCCGGCGGGCCACGAGGCCTGGAAGGGCACCTTCCGGCTGGTGACGCTGGTGCGGGCGGAGCTGGAGCCGGAGATGGCGGCGGACCCGCTGCTGCCGGAGGTGTGCTGGTCCTGGCTGACCGGCGCGCTGGACGCGCGCGGGCTGGCGTACGGGGAGGCGAGCGGGACGGTGACGATGGCCGGCTCCCACTACTTCGGGGGGCTCGCGGAGCGGCGGCCGGCCACCCAGATCGAGATCCGGGCGTCCTGGACGCCCCGGGAGGGGCTCGGCGGGGTGCCGGACACGGCGGCGCACCTGGCGGCCTGGTCCGATCTGCTCTGCCAGATCGCGGGCCTTCCGCCGGCCCCGGCCGACCCCCCGGGCCCCGCGGATCCCCCGGGGGCGACGGGTCCGGGGGGAACGGTCTCGGGCGCGGGGGTCGTCTCGCTGCCCCAGCGGCGCGGACCCCAGGGGGCCTGAGGCCGTCCGGACGGGTGTCGCGCGGCCCGGGCCCGGCGGGCCGGGGCGGGGCCCTTCGGGGCCCCTTCTCGCGTTCGTACGGGGGTCCCTCGTGGGGGTGAGGGAGCGGGGGCCGCTCGTAGGATGATCGATCGCATGTCCGAATTGCCCTAATTGTTACTCACTAAATCGTGATCTTTCCCTAAAGGCGGGCGGCCCTGCTGCCGAAGGAGTCAATGACCCCTTCAGAGCACGGGTTCGCCCCCGGCTTCTTCCCCGAGCCGGCTCCGTCCCGCCCCTTCCCCCAGGAGGCCGAGTGTCCGTTCTGCTCGAGCAGCCCGCTAGCCTGGTCGCCTACCGCCCGAACAAGCCGACCGCCATGGTCGTCGTGGCCGACCCGCGCGTCCGCTCCACCGTCACCCGCCACCTGTGGGCGCTCGGCGTACGGGACGTGATCGAGGCGTCGTCCATCGCGGAGGCCCGTCCCCGCGTCGGCAACCCGCGCGACATCTGCGTGGCCGACGTCCACCTTCCCGACGGCAGCGGCCTCACCCTGCTGTCCGAGACCCGCGCCGCCGGCTGGCCCAACGGCCTCGCCCTCTCGGCCGCCGACGACATCGGCGCGGTGCGCAACGCGCTCGCCGGCGGCGTGAAGGGCTACGTCGTCACCGGCACACGGACCAATATCGGCCACCCGACGCGCCCCGGCGCCGCGCCCATCGGCGCCGCGGCCGCACGGCTCGGCCACCGCCGCCCCCCGGGTGCCCCGAGCCACCCGGGCGGCTACCGCGAGCTCTCCGGCCGCGAGGTCGAGGTGCTCAGGCTGGTCGCGGAGGGCCAGTCCAACAAGGCCATCGGCGTCTCCATGGGGCTCTCGGCACTCACCGTGAAGAGCCACCTCGCCCGGATCGCCCGCAAGCTGGGCACCGGCGACCGGGCCGGGATGGTCGCCGTGGCACTGCGGACCGGGATCATCCACTGACCCGGCCCTGACGGAAACGCGACGCCTGCCGACGGAACGTTCCGTCGGCAGGCGCTTGCCGTCGGCGGATACCCTTGACAGGTGACCGACGCCCAAGAGACCGCCGCAGACACCGCACTGCGCACCACCGGGGGCGGCCCCCCGGACGACAACGTCCCTGCGAATGGGCTTCCGATCCCGTTGCTGGAGCCCCGGGAGGGCATCCCGCCGGTCGTCGCGAGCGACGAGGCCCTCGCCGAGGTGATCGCCGCCTTCGCCGCCGGCCGCGGGCCGGTCGCCGTCGACGCCGAGCGCGCCTCCGGCTACCGGTACGGCCAGCGCGCCTATCTCGTCCAGCTCCGCCGCGAGGGCGCGGGCACCGCGCTGATCGACCCCGTCGGCTGCCCCGACCTCTCCGGTCTCGGCGAGGCCCTCGGCGGCACCGAGTGGATCCTGCACGCCGCCACCCAGGACCTGCCCTGCCTGCGGGACATAGGCATGCGCCCCTCCTCGCTCTTCGACACCGAGCTGGCCGGCCGGCTCGCGGGCTTCCCGCGCGTGGGCCTGGGCGCGATGGTCGAGTCCGTCCTCGGCTACGCCCTGGAGAAGGGCCATTCGGCGGTCGACTGGTCGACCCGCCCGCTCCCCGATCCCTGGCTGCGCTACGCGGCCCTCGACGTCGAGCTCCTGGTCGACCTGCGCGACGCGCTGGAGGAGGAGCTGGACCGGCAGGGGAAGCTGGAGTGGGCCCACGAGGAGTTCGACTCCATCGCCGCCGCCCCGCCGGCCCCGCCGCGCAAGGACCCCTGGCGCCGCACCTCCGGCATGCACAAGGTGCGCCGCCGCCGCCAGATGGCGGTGGTACGGGAGCTGTGGACGGCCCGCGACCGGGTCGCCCAGCGGCGTGACGTCTCCCCCGGGAAGGTGCTGAGCGACGCGGCGATCGTCGAGGCGGCGCTCGCCGTCCCGGTGAACGTGGCCGCGCTGACCGCCCTGCCCGGTTTCGGCCACCGCATGGGCCGGCGCCAGCTGGAGCAGTGGCAGGCCGCCGTCGACCGGGCCCGCGCCCTCCCCGAGAGCGAGCTCCCCCAGCCGGGCCAGCAGCCGGCCGGTCCTCCCCCGCCGCGCGCCTGGGCGGACAAGGACCCGGTGGCGGCCGCGCGCCTCTCCGCCGCCCGCGCCGGTGTCACGGCCCTCGCCGAGGAGCTGCACCTGCCCCAGGAGAACCTGATCACCCCGGACACCGTCCGCCGCATCTGCTGGGAGCCGCCCGCCCGCGCGGACCGTGACTCCGTCGCCGACGCCCTCGCCACCCACGGCGCCCGCAGCTGGCAGGTCGGCCTGGTCGCCCCTCTCCTGGTGGAGGCCCTGGCCGCGAAGGCCTGAGTCCGTGCCCCGCACCCGGACGAGAAGCCCTCGGCGCCCCTGCGGCGCCGGGGGCTTCGGGCTGTCCGCGGGTGTGACCTTCACCGCTTGGCCCCCAGGGGGTGGGCAGCTTGGTTACCCGCAAGTAGCATGGGGGAAGCAAGCGCACGCTTAGTGGTGTGCGCCGCAGCAGTGCCGTCCCGCACCTGGAGGAGAGCCATCGTGCCTCGTACCGTCAGGGACGTCGTCTTCGTCGACGGCGTCCGCACCCCGTTCGGCAAGGCGGGCCCGAAGGGCATCTACCACGAGACCCGCGCCGACGACCTCGTCGTGAAGGCCATCCGGGAGCTGCTGCGCCGCAACCCGGCCCTCGACCCGGCGAAGATCGACGAGGTCGCGATCGCCGCGACCACCCAGATCGGCGACCAGGGCCTCACCCTCGGCCGCACGGCCGGCATCCTGGCCGGTCTGCCGCAGTCCGTGCCCGGCTACTCGATCGACCGCATGTGCGCCGGTGCACTCACGGCCGTGACGAGCCTCGCCGGCTCCATCGCCTTCGGCGCCTACGACGCCGTCATCGCCGGCGGTGTCGAGCACATGGGCCGTCACCCCATGGGCGAGGGCGTCGACCCGAACCCGCGCTTCGTCAGCGAGAAGCTGGTCGACGAGTCCGCCCTCTTCATGGGCATGACCGCCGAGAACCTGCACGACCGCTACCCGCACATCACCAAGCAGCGCGCCGACGAGTACGCCGTGCGCTCGCAGGAGAAGGCCGCCAAGGCGTACGCCGACGGCAAGATCCAGCAGGACCTGGTGCCGATCTCGGTCCGCCGCACCGACGCCTCCACCGGCGAGACCGGCTGGGGCCTGGTCACCGCCGACGAGCCGATGCGCCCGGGCACCACCCTGGAGTCCCTGGCGAACCTGAAGACGCCGTTCCGCGTCCACGGCAACGTCACCGCGGGCAACGCGGCCGGTCTCAACGACGGCGCCACCGCCTCGATCCTCGCCTCCGAGGACTTCGCCCGGGAGAACGACCTCCCGGTCAAGATGCGTCTCGTCTCGTACGCCTTCGCCGGCGTCGAGCCGGAGGTCATGGGCTACGGCCCGATCCCGGCGACCGAGAAGGCCCTGGCCAAGGCCGGCCTGACGATCGACGACATCAACCTGTTCGAGATCAACGAGGCGTTCGCCGTCCAGGTCCTCGCCCTCCTCGACCACTACGGCATCGCCGACGACGACGCGCGCGTGAACCAGTACGGCGGCGCCATCGCCTACGGCCACCCGCTCGCCTCCTCCGGCGTCCGTCTGATGACGCAGCTGGCCCGCCAGTTCGAGGAGCAGCCCGAGGTCCGTTACGGCCTCACCACCATGTGCGTCGGCTTCGGCATGGGCGCGACGGTCATCTGGGAGAACCCCCACTGGGAGGGCAAGTGAGCACCACCGCCGAGCTTCTGAAGGGCGCCGCCGAGCTCTTCCCGGACGAGGTCGTCACCTCGGCCCACGTGCGCCACTTCGAGCTGCCCTTCGGGGCCGGTCGTTTCGCGCTGATCACGCTGGACAACGGCTTCGACCACACCAAGCCGACCACCTTCGGCCCGCAGTCGCTGGCCAACCTGAACACCGCGCTCGACCAGGTCGAGGCCGAGGCCGCCAACGGTGAGATCGTCGCCGCCGGCATCACCGGCAAGCCGTTCATCTTCGCGGTCGGCGCCGACCTCAAGGGCGTCGAGCTGCTGAAGAAGCACGACGAGGCGCTCGCCATCGGCAAGGGCGGCCACGACGTCTTCAAGCGTCTCTCCGCGCTCGCCGTGCCGACCTTCGCGTACTACAACGGCGCGGCCATGGGCGGCGGCGTCGAGGTCGGTCTGCACTGCACCTACCGCACCGTGTCGAAGGCCCTCCCGGCCTTCTCGCTCCCCGAGGTCTTCCTCGGCCTGGTGCCCGGCTGGGGCGGCTGCGCGATCCTCCCGAACCTGATCGGCGCCGAGAAGGCCGTCCAGGTCGTCATCGAGAACTCGCTCAACCAGAACCGCCAGCTCAAGGGCAAGCAGGTCTTCGAGCTCGGCATCGCCGACGCGCTCTTCGAGGGCGCCGACTTCCTGGAGCAGTCGCTCATCTGGACCGCGGGCGTCCTCAACGGCACCGTGACCGTCGAGCGCCCGGAGATCGACCGGGGCGAGGGCTGGGACGCCGCCGTCGCCAAGGGCCGCGCGATCGCCGACTCCAAGGTGCACGGCGCCGCGCCGGCCGCCTACCGCGCCCTCGACATCATCGAGGCCGCCAAGGACGGCGACCTGCAGAAGGGCTTCGACGCCGAGGACCAGGCCCTCGCGGACCTGATCATGGGCGGCGAGCTCCGCTCCGGCATCTACGCCTTCAACCTGGTGCAGAAGCGCGGCAAGCGCCCCGCCGGCGCCCCGGACAAGTCGCTGGCCCGCCCGATCACCAAGGTCGGCGTCGTCGGCGCCGGTCTGATGGCCTCCCAGCTCGCCCTGCTCTTCCTGCGCCGCCTGGAGGTGCCGGTCGTCCTGACCGACATCGACCAGGAGCGCGTCGACAAGGGCGTGGGCTACGTCCACGGCGAGATCGAGAAGCTGCTCGGCAAGGGCCGCATCAACCAGGACAAGGCCAACCGTCTCAAGGGCCTGGTCTCCGGTGTCCTCGACAAGGCCGAGGGCTTCGCGGACGCGGACTTCATCATCGAGGCCGTGTTCGAGGAGATGTCCGTCAAGCAGAAGGTGTTCGCGGAGGTCGAGGCGGTCGCCCCGGCGCACGCGATCCTCGCCACCAACACCTCCTCGCTCTCGGTGTCGGAGATGGCCTCCAAGCTCCGGCACCCGGAGCGCGTGGTCGGCTTCCACTTCTTCAACCCGGTCGCGATCCTCCCGCTCCTGGAGATCGTCCGCGGCGAGCAGACGGACGACGCCTCGCTGGCCACCGCGTTCGGTGTCGCCAAGAAGCTGAAGAAGACCGCGGTCCTCACCAAGGACGCCCCGGCGTTCGTCGTGAACCGCATCCTGACCCGCTTCATGGGCGAGATCCAGAACGTCATCGACGAGGGCACGTCGGTCGAGACCGCCGAGAAGGCGATCGAGCCCCTCGGCCTGCCGATGTCGCCGCTGGTCCTCCTGGAGCTCGTGGGCCCGGCCATCGGCCTGCACGTCTCCGAGACCCTGAACCGCGCCTTCCCGGAGCGCTTCACCGTCTCCCCCAACCTGAAGGCCGTCGTCGAGGCCGGCAAGCGCGGCTTCTACGTCTACAAGCCGGAGAACGGCTTCAAGCCGGAGCTCGACCCCGAGGTCGCCGCGCTGCTCAAGCAGGGCGACACCGTCCTCACCGAGCAGCAGGTCCGCGACCGCGTCCTCGACGCGGTGGCGCAGGAGATCGGCCTCATGCTGGAGGAGGGTGTCGTCGCCGAGGCGCAGGACATCGACCTCTGCCTGATCACCGGCGCCGGCTGGCCCTTCCACCTGGGCGGCATCACGCCGTACCTGGACCGCGAGGGCGTCTCCGAGCGCGTCAACGGCAAGCGTTTCCTCGCCCAGGGCGTGGCGAGCGTCCCGGCGTAAGCGGTAGCGCGTAACGGCGAAGGGGCCGGTGGCAGCAGCCACCGGCCCCTTCGGCGTTCCCGCGTCCGGGGACTACCAGTGCCCGTCGAAGGGGTAGTGGTCGCACTTCTCGCCGCAGCGCTCACGGGCCTCGGTGGAGGTGCGCAGGAAGCTGTCCTGCGGGACTCCGAGGACCCGGATGTCGACCGGAGTGGCCGTCGAGTGCAGCGCGCTGAAGATCGACACGAACTCGACCCGGTAGGTGCCGGGCCGCCAGCTGTGCGGGTGGCGCATGCTCCAGGTGCCGTCGTCGGCGACGACGGCCTCTCCGATCAGCCGCTCGCCCTCCAGGGCCATCACCTTGGTGACGCCGGGGGCGGCGGTGCCGCGGAAGCGGGGGCGCGGGTTGACCCAGGCACCGCTCTTCGGCGAGTCGACCACCGGCGGGACGACGTGGTCGCGGACCTCGAAGTTCAGCGAGGCGATCGGGGTGACTCCGCCCGTGCGGGCGATGCCGACGGCCTGCACGGTGTGCTCGCCGGCCGGCCAGACCATGGTGCGGCGCCACAGGAAGCGGCCCTGCTCGTTGACGGCGGTGCCGCCGATGTAACCGCCCTGGGAGAAGAAGAGCAGGTAGCCGGTGTCGGGGCCGGCGGTGCCGGCGAACTTCTGGAGTCCGCTGACCGAGCGGCCGGGCGCCGGGGAGGTGAACACCGGGGCGGTGCCGACCCGGTCGCCGGCGAAGAGCGCGCTCTCCGGGCTCACCACGGTGAACTCGGGGGCGGGCGGCGGGTACTCGCCGGGGACGAGGGTCGCCGGGTCGACGGTGCCGACCGGGATGTCCGGGCTGGCCGCCAGGGCGGAGGCGAGGATCCGGGCGACCTCACGGGCGCCGGCGTGGTTGAAGTGGGTGGAGTCGATCATGCCGTCCGGGTGGAGCGGGTGCTCGCCGGCGTCGATCCAGCGGTAGTACTGCTTGGCCCGGGCGGGGCCGAGCTCCTGGAGGAGCCGGCCGGTGTAGGCGTTCATGTCGACGAAGACGGCGCCGGTCTCGGCGGCGGCCTCCCGGGTCACCTCGGGGTAGCCGTCGCGGGTGTCGGAGACCTGGCCCTGCACGTCGAAGGCGCAGCGCGAGCACGGGGTGAGGAGGACGGGGACGGCCCCCTGGGCGCGGATGCCCTCCACGTACAGCTTGAGGAACTCCTTGAACTCCCGCTTGCCGTGGTAGCGCAGGGGGACGTTGATGCGCTGCTCGACGCCTCCGAAGTCGAGGGCGACGACGTCACCGGGTTCGAGCATGTTGAGCAGGGCCGCGAAGCGGTCCGTGTAGTACGTGCGGGCGGTCATCGCGTCGCGGGCGAAGTTCCTCACCTCCCAGCCGGGGGCGAGGAACTCGGTCATGTACTGGCCCCAGCCCGCGATCGGGCCTTCGGCGGTCTTGCGGGATTTGGCGACGGACGCGCCGAGGATGCAGAACTTGGGCATGGCGATCTTCCGGTTTACAGGGGCCAGGCGGGCAGCTGTCCGGCGTGGAAACGGTGGTTCCGCGGCGAACCGGCCTCGAACTGGCTGGCGATGGGGAAATAGCTCGGAAGGAACGCGGCCAGCGTGGCGTCCTGCTCGTCCTCCGAGACGTCCCCGTCGTGGAAGTCGTTGAGGCAGAACACGTCGTTGGGGCGGGAGGCGAGCAGTCCGTTGAGCTTCTTGACCTGCTCGCTGAGACCCACGTTGACGAAGCCGGAGGAGATCCGGCCGGGCACGCTGCGGCCCGTGTGGTAACCGAAGTAGTGGTGGAGCGAGGAGGCCACGGAGACGTCCGTGGGGCTGCGCAGCTGGTTGTGGGCGGTGCGGCCGAGCGCCTCGGGGAAGTGGGTCTCCAGGTCCGCCATCACGCTGCGGCGCAGCGGGTGGGGGGCGTGGATGAAGGAGTTCACCAGCGTCTGCCCGAACATGCCGGCGATCAGGTCGCGGTTGTTCTTCGCGGCGATGCGGCTGAACTCGTCGCCCTCCAGGGCCGGTCCCATCGGGATGGCGTTGGAGGACATGAAGTGCTTGGCGGCGCCGTTGCCGAGGAAGAACAGCGAGGGCTGGATCGGGCGGGCCGCGAACACGTCGTCGTTGAAGTAGAGGAAGTGCTCGGAGAGGCCCTCGATGTGGTGCAGCCGGCTCTCGATGGCGTGCGAGTTGTACGTGGGCAGGGAGCCCTGCCCGGCGAAGATCTCGGTGTGGTCGACCACCCGGACGCGGGGGTGCGAGATGTCGAGCCACGGCGGCACCTGCCGGTCGGTGACCAGGTAGATGTTCCGGATCCAGGGGGCGTACAGGTCGAGGGAGCGCAGCGAGTAGCGCAGCTCGTCGCGGTTGCGGAAGCGGGCGGCGCTGGTGGCGGCGTCCTCGGTGACGACGCCGAGGGAGGAGAGGACCGCGTTCTTGCGCTCCAGCCAGTCGAGGTCGGAGCCGTCCACCCAGGTGTAGACGGCGTCGACCGGGAAGGGCACGTCGTGGTGGAGGACGTGGGTGTAGGGCTCGATGGTGGGGTACTGGCGGCCGCCGAGGACGACGGGCCGGCGGCGCATCGCGTTCCGGGGCACCCGCTGGCCGATGAGGGTGCGGCGCGGCGAGAGGAAGAATTCCGGCTCCTCCTCGTCGTTGTACCAGAAGGAGACGAGGCAGCCGTAGGTGGCGCCGAGCCGGAGGGTTCCGGTGGCGGAGACGGCGGGGGTGTAGACGCGGACGCCGGAGCACTCGGTGTTCACGTGCTCGCCGGCCAGGCCGGCCAGGGTGGTGACCATGGTGGTGTCGGCGTCGTTCAGCAGGCCCACGTAGACGGCGCCGTCCCGGTACCGGTCGGCGAGGGCCTTGAGGACCGGGCCCCGGTAGTCGGCGTGGACGGCGAGGCTGTGCCGGATCTTGGTGTCGCGGACCAGGAAGTACGGGACTCCCGCGGCGTCCAGGGCTTCGGCGGCCAGCACCAGGTTGGTGTGCGCGATGTCGAAGGGCGACTCGGAGTCGATGACGCGGCAGACCTGGCCTCCGTCGCGGACGAGGGTCCGGTCGCGCTTGAGCAGCCGCTGCTCGGCGTCCTTGAAGGCGCGGTTGCGGGCGGTGCCCTGGGGGGCGGGGGCGGCCGCGCGGGCGGCTCCGTCGTTCCCGCCGATGAGGGCCTGGGCGGCCGCTCGCGCGGCGCGGTCGCGGGCCCGGCGGCCGGCGGCGCGGTCGGCGGCGAGACCGGCGAGGAGCTCCTCCCAGCGGGCGGTGGCGTCGGCGGGGGCGAAGCGGGCGGCGTGCCCGGCCGCTTCCGCGCCGAGGCCGAGGCGCAGCGGCTCGTCGTCCATGAGCCGCATCAGCCGCTCGGCGAGGAGGTCGGTGTCGTCGGTGGGGACGAGGAGGCCGGTGCGGCCGTCGGCGATCAGCTCGCGGACGACGCCGGGGCTGTCGTGGGCGAGGACCGGGACGCCGGCGGACTGGGCCTCCATGAGGGAGTAGCCGACGGCGTCGGTGGCGGCGGTGTTGAGGGCGACGGACGCCTTGGCCCACTCCTCGGAGGGGTGGGTGGCCTCGCCGACGAGCTGGACGCTGCCGTGCAGGCCGAGCTGGTCGCGGCGGCGGCGCAGGGCGCCGCCGAGCGGGCCGTCGCCGAGGATCCGCAGGGTCCAGGTGGGGCGGAGGGGGGCGACCCGGGCCCAGGCGGAGAGGGCGGTGCCGACGCCGGAGTTCTCCTCCAGGCGGGCGGCGAGGGTGACGATCCGGGTCTGGAGGGTGGAGCGGGGCCGGAAGCCCTCGGGAAGCGAGGGCGGCACGGCCTGGAGGCGGGGGGCGGCGGCGCCGAAGGTCTCCTGGTACCACTCCAGGGAGGAGGGGCCGGGGAGCACGACGGCGTCGAAGCCGGCCGTGTGGCGCAGCAGCGGCTCGTTCGCGGTGGCCTCGGCGACCTGGGAGGCGCGCTGTTCGAGGTGGACGAGGAGGACGTCGGCGGGGGCGAAGCGGGCGGCGAGCGCCATCAGGCCGGGCGTGGTGGTGACCAGCACGTCGGTGTCGAGCTCGCGCAGGGCGAGTTCGGTCTCGATGTCGGAGAGCCGGTTGAAGGAGTCGTCGAAGCGGCGCTCGACGAGTTCGCTGGGGCGGGCGGCGAGCGCGGCGGAGAGGGCCTCGTCGGGGCCGTCGGGGCGGACCGCGCGCTGCTGCGGTCCGGCGGCCTCGACGAGGAAGGAGACCGGGACCCGGCCGTCGTAGGGGGTGAAGCGGCGGCGGCGGGCCTTGAAGACGCTGAGGACGGAGACCTCGTGCCGGTGGGCCAGTTCGGAGGCCTGGTGGAGCACCGCCCGCTCGGGGTCGCCGAGGAGATCGACGGCATTCAGGAAAAACGTTACTTTCACGATGTGCGCTTCCTCAGGCCGTCTCGTCGACACGACGGCAGGTGAACCGGAGGTTGCCCGCGGGGGTGTACCGGGGCTCCACCGACATCAGGCTGTCCTTCTGCGGCGCCACGACGACCTCGCGCATCGCCAGCACGCGCTGGGGATCGCTCAGGTCGTGCAGCAGCCGCGCCACCCGGTGGGGGCGGCGCTCACCGGTGTGCAGCAGCACGTCCCAGTGCTCGCGGCGGTCCGAGACCGGGTACATCTCCGCGAGCGGCACCTCCGCCTGCCAGACGCCGGGCCCGGTCTCGGTGAGGCCGACCGGGATCCGGCGCCCGGAGGCGACGAACTCGCACCACGGCTCCCCGGCCTCCAGGCCGACCAGCCGCACGCTGACGTCGATCCGGGCGTGCTGGATGTGCACGTCCACGACCTCGGCCCCGGGCACCGCCGGCGACCTGCGCAGCCGTGCGCTGCCGGCGAACGAGCGCCCGACCCGGTAGCGGTCGCCGCTGATCGGGGAGGCGGTCATGGGCCGGGTGGTGCCCTGGTAGGTGTGCGGGCTCTCGACCAGCAGCAGCGGATAGCTGCGCCGGCCGCGGCCGGCGCCGACCCGCAGCCGGAGCCGGGTCGTACCGGTGGGCACCGGCACTCCCCCGGCCTCGGCGCCGAGCAGCACGGCGGCGTCGGCGAGGAGCCGGCCCGAGCGGTCCCGGTGCACCCGGGCGGGGCTCTCGTGGAGCGTCCTGCCGCGGCCGAGGAGCAGCACCGCCTCCTCCGCCGACCGTGCCGAGGCGGGCAGTTCGGCGTGCAGGTTCATGGTCTGCCCGTCGAGCACCGCCGCGTACAGCAGCCGGGCGGAGCGCTTGCCCCGCAGCGGCAGGAAGACCCCGCTCAGCAGCCGCCCGCGCAGCGGCGCCAGCGCGCGGCGCACCGCGGCGCGGCGCCCGGCGGCCCGGCGCAGCCGGCCCAGGCGCCTTCGTATCGAGCCCATCAGTCGGTACGTCCCCGTTCGGTCAGTCGGCGGGTGGGAAGCCCCACGGCGTCCGTGCGCTCGTACGGGCTCGGCACCGGGAAGTAGTCGTCCAGGAAGCGCCGCACCATCCGCTCCTGCGCGGCGGGGTCCTCGGGCACGACGGTGTCGTTGATGCAGAAGGTGTCGAAGTCGCGTCGCGCGACGAGCCGGTCGAGGCGCTGCTGGGCCCCCCGGTCGCCGATGTCGATGTAGACGTACCGCAGGTCGCCGACGGTGGCGCGGGCGGAGTGGTACGCGAAGTAGTGGTGCAGCGAGGAGGCGATGGGCACGTCCTGCGGCGAGCGGAAGCGCGCGTGCTGGGTGGTCTGGTGGGCCCGCGGATAGGTGTGCTCGATCTCGCCGAGGACGGAGCGGCGCAGGGCGTGCGGGGTGTGCTTCATCTTCTGCGAGACGAAGGTGCCGAACTGCTGGGCGATCAGGCCGCGGCTGTTCTTGCCCGCCGCGTTGACCGGCAGGTCGTCGGGAAGGGCGCGGCCGGTCGGGATGAGCGCCTTGGACATGAAGAACTTGCTGAGCCCGTTGGCGTGGAAGAAGTGCCCGAGGGAGACCGGCCGGCCGAAGAACACGTCGTCGTTGAGGTAGAGGAAGTGCTCCGACAGGTCGTGGATGTGGTGGAGCTGGCTCTCGATGGCGTGCGAGTTGAAGGTGGGCAGCGCCGACGCGTCGGAGAAGATCTCCCGGTGGTCGACGACCCGCAGGCCGGGGTGGTCGAGGTCGAGCCAGCCGGGCACCTGGCCGGCCGTCACCAGGTAGACGTTGCGCACCCAGGGCGCGTACTGGTGGATCGAGCGCAGCGAGTAGCGCAGCTCGTCGCGGCTGGTGAAGCGGGCGTCGTTGGCGGCCTGCTCGTGCAGGGCGGGGCCGCCGGCGGCTTCGAGGCCGAGGAGGCGGCGGGTGCTCTCCTTGGTGTCGCGCCAGACCGGGTCGTCGGCGTCCACCCAGGTGTAGACGACGTCCACCGGGAAGGTGTGGTCCTCGGGCAGGTGGGCGGTGAACTCGGGCAGGGTGCGGGCCCGGCCGGTCGTGTACTGGTGCGGGACCGGGCTGAAGAGGGTCTGCGGCGCGTCGACGGTCCGGAAGTCGGTGGCCACCTCGGTCACCACCCGGTTGGGGCGGGGGGCGACCAGCTCGCCGTGCTCCTCGCGCCAGAACTCCAGGTCGCAGCCGTGCGCGGCGCCGAAGACCAGCCGGCCGCTCGGGTCGCAGACGACCCAGGAGAGCCGCAGGATCCGCGCGGAGCGCAGCCGCCGCCAGACGGCGGTGGTCTCGCCGGCGCGCATGTCCGCGGGGCCGGTGCCGACGTAGCCGGGCTCCTGGCCGAAGGCGTACGCGAGCAGGTCCTCGGTCTTCTCCCGGAGCCGGGCGGGGACCGCGACGGCGGGCACGCCCTGGGAGGTGCCGCGGACGCAGAAGTAGTCGATGCCGGCGTCCTCCAGGAGGCCGACGAGGAGGTGGAGGTTGCGGGCGCGGGCGGCCCAGGCGGTGATGCCGGGGACCTCCAGGGCGCGCAGGTGGCGGCCGCCGTCCTGGACCACCCTGAGCGTGCCGCGCTCGGTCTCCGTGCCGCTGCGGCGTCCGCCGATGGCGCGGGCCACGACGGCGGAGCGGGCGGAGTCGACGCCGGCCAGGGTGCGGGCCACCGACTGGCGGACGGGCTGCGGGATGCCGGCCACGATGCGGCGGCGTGCGCGCGCGGGCACGAGGTTGCGGTAGGCGGAGACGAGCGCGCTGGACTCGGGGTTGCGAGAGTTCGCCACCGTGCTCAGCCCACCATTTCCACACCCACGCATGCGAGACATGCGCCCGGAACCACGCGCGTGCCCGGATCTGTTCCAGTCCCGGACTCAACGCTGAACTCCGGCCCCCCGAAGTCTCCGAACCTCGGCAGGTCCGGAAGAACGGTTCTCTCGATGCAAACCACACCAAGTCCGTTCGCACCGGATCTTCACATCCGAGCCATGCCTGAGACAACTTACAGAAGGCTTATTCGACCAGCCGTTATGCAGCTGAGATGTGAACGGGCCTCCTCCGGCATGGTCACCCCGCGTCGTACACCCGTCCGATCTTCTGCCTATACTCCACGCTTCCATGCCTCACCAGGATTCGAGGAACCGCAGACGATGAGCCAGGACACCCGCACGCCCGAGGCCGTCGGCGGACGCCGTGGCGCCGCCACCCCGCGCAAGCGCCGCAGGACCGGCCGGATCGTCCTCCTGACGCTCCTGGTCCTGCTCCTGGCCGCGGGCGGCACACTGTACTGGATGTACAGCAGCATCGACGGCAACATCAAGGCCGTCGACATCGACAAGGCGCTCGGCGACGACCGGCCGGAGAAGCTGCCCACCAGCGGGCAGAACCTGCTGGTCCTGGGCTCGGACTCGCGCGCCGGCGACAACGGCGACCTGGTCGGCGGCTCGGTCGGCGGCGGCCGCTCCGACACCACGCTCGTGGTGCACATACCCGAGGGCCGCACCAAGGCCGTCGCCGTCAGCATCCCGCGCGACACCCTGGTCACCCGCCCCGAGTGCGTCCGCGGCGACGGCACCACCGCCCCCTCCGCGAAGCGCGTCATGTTCAACTCCATCTACGCGCAGTACGGCTCCGCCTGCGTCGCCAAGACCGTGGAGTCGATCTCCGGCGTCCGCCTCGACCACTTCATGGAGATCGACTTCTCCGGCTTCAAGGACCTCGTCGACACCCTCGGCGGCGTCACGGTCGACGTGAAGCAGCCGATCGACGACAAGCAGAGCGGCCTCCACCTCGAAGCCGGCCCGCAGAAGCTCGACGGCACCCAGTCCCTCGCCTTCGTCCGCACCCGCCACGGCGTCGGCGACGGCTCCGACCTCGGCCGCATCTCCCTCCAGCAGCAGTTCCTCACCGCGCTGCTCACCGAGGTGAAGAACCAGGACCTGCTGAGCAGCCCCGCCAAGTCCTACAAGATCGCCGACTCGGCGACCAAGGCGCTCACCACCGACTCCGCGCTCGCCTCGCTCACGGCGCTCGGCGACTTCGGCCGCAGCCTCAACGGCGTCGACCCGCAGAACATGGAGACGATCATGCTGCCGGTCGCCTACGACAAGATCGACCCGAACCGCGTGGTCGCCTACGAGCCCAACGCCTCCCGGCTGTGGAAGGCGGTCCGCGAGGACGCCGAGATCCCGGCCGACGCGAAGAAGTCCCCCGCGACCGGCGGCTGACCCCCGGTCGGCCACGGACGCACCGGTGCCCCGGTCCCCTCCCGAGAGGGGGCCGGGGCACCGGTCTTCCTACAGACGGCTCCAGGGCTCCAGGGCGAGGCCCTGCTCCGGCTTCTGCCGGGTGACCACCACGCCCCCGTCGGGCGTCAGGGCGGCGAGCGCCACCCCGCCGTCGAGGGTGGTCGTCAGGGCCGGGGGGCCCAGCACCGGCGGCCCGGAGGGGCTCCAGTACAGGCCCATGTCCTCGCGCTCCGCCATGAAGGCCCCGAGCGAGGTGACGCCCGACGGGTCGCACTGGGCGACGAGGGTGCACTCGTACCCGTCGATCAGGCAGGGGGTGGCCGTCAGCGGACCGGCGCCGACCGCCTGGGCGACGGGCGTCGGCACCAGACCGCGGCCCGGCGACCAGAGGCAGACCCGGCCCTGGCCGTCCGCGAAGTAGGCCGTCACGTGTCCGGACGGGCCGGTCACGGCGGCGAGCGTGCCCTGGACCACCGGGGTCGCCACCGGGTCCTCGGCGACCGGCCTGGCCCCGGGTTCGAGCTGGACGTACCGCCGCAGCCCCCGGTCGGTGGCGGTGTACATCTCGACCAGTCCGGCGCCGTTCACCGCGGCCACCGGGTTCTGGTCGGTGCGTCCGCCCTTCAGGTCCCACCACGGGTGCCAGCCGCCGGCGTCCTTCTGGACCCGGGCGCTGACGCCGCCGCCGCGGTTGCGGACGAAGACGTGGGCGCGGCCCTGGCCGTCCACGGCGAGGGCGGGGTTGCCGTACCACTCGGCCTTGCCGTTGGAGTGGCCGATGGACTTCCACTCCACGTTGGGCCGGCCGGTCTGGAACTGGACGGAGTGCACCAGCTCCACATGGCGCTCCCCCGCCTCCGCTCCGGTGTCGGTGGCCCGGAAGCCCACCAGGTGCACGTAGCGGTCGGGGCCCTGAGCGGCCGCCAGGAACGGCAGCAGACCGCCGCCGCCCAGCCCGTCCGGGCCGTCGAACCGGTGTCCGGCGCCCTCGGTCCAGCGGAGGACCTCGCCGTCCCGGGGGACGTACACGCTGAAACGTCCCTCCGCGCCCCGGGCCAGCCAGCCTCCGAGCATTCTCGGGGCGCGCGGAGAGGCGTGGGAGGGATCGGCGGGGGCCTGGGATGGGTTCACCATGGGAGGATCCAGCGCTCCGGGTCGAGTGGGGACGGTTCGCACCGACTGTATCCGCCCGGCCCGGCCGCTCTCCGCGCGCCCGGGGATTCCGCTCAGGAGCGGAGCCGCTCGCCCTCCCGGCCCAGCCGGCTGTGCCCGCGTCCGTACGCGAAGTAGACGACGATGCCGATCACCATCCAGACCGCGAAGCGGAACCAGGTCTCGCCCGGCAGGTTGAGCATCAGCCAGAGCGAGGCGGCGATGGAGATGATCGGCAGCACCGGGACCCACGGGGTGCGGAAGGCGCGGTGCAGGTCGGGGCGGGTGCGGCGGAGGACGATGACACCGACGGCGACCATCACGAAGGCGAAGAGGGTGCCGATGTTCACCAGGGTGGCCAGCTCGTTGATGCTGGTGAAGCCGGCCACGATCGCGATGATCACACCGAGCAGGACGGTCGGCCGGTACGGGGTCTTGAAGCGCGGGTGCGTGACCGAGAAGAAGCGGGGCAGCAGCCCGTCACGGCTCATCGCGAAGAAGACGCGGGTCTGGCCGAGCAGCAGGATCAGACAGACCGTGGTGAGGCCGACGGCGGCGCCGAAGCTGATCACGCCCGCGTAGAAGGGATGGCCGGCGGCTTTGAAGGCGTCGGCGAGCGGGGCGCTCACGGACAGCTCGGTGTAGTGCTGCATGCCGGTGACGACCAGGGCGACCGCCACGTACAGCACGGTGCAGATGAGCAGCGAGCCGAGGATGCCCCGGGGCATGTCCCGCTGCGGCAGCTTGGTCTCCTCGGCGGCGGTGGCGACCACGTCGAAGCCGATGAAGGCGAAGAAGACGATGGAGGCGGCCGTGAAGATGCCCATGACGCCGAAGTTGGTGGGCTCGTACCCGAAGAGGAGCTGGACGAGCGGGGAGTCCCAGTTGGAGCCGCCGCCCTCCGGGGTCACGGCCGGCGGGATGAACGGATCGTAGTTGTCGCCGACGATGAAGAAGAGCCCCGCGACGATCACGATCATGACGACGGTGACCTTGATCGCCACCACGACGGCGGTGATCCGGGCGGACAGCTTCATGCCGACGACCAGGATCGCGGTGAGGACCAGGACCAGCAGGAAGGCGAGGATGTCGAAGGTGCCGCCCGGCACGTCCGGGCCCTCCAGCGAGGCCGGTAGGTGCCAGCCGATGTTGTCCATCAGCGAGCGGACGTACCCGGACCAGCCGACCGCCACCACCGCCGTGCCCAGCGCGAACTCCAGGACCAGGTCCCAGCCGATGATCCAGGCCGGCAGCTCGCCGATGGAGGCGTACGCGAAGGTGTACGCCGATCCGGCCACCGGCACCGTCGAGGCGAACTCGGCGTAGCAGAGGGCGGCCAGGGCGCAGACGATGCCGGCCGCGACGAAGGCGAGGGCCGTGGCCGGGCCCGCGTTCTCCTTGGCGACCTTGCCGGTCAGGACGAAGATGCCGGTGCCGATGATGACGCCGACGCCGAAGACCGTGAGGTCCCAGGCGGAGAGGGACTTCCGGAGCCCGTGCTCCGGCTCCTCGGTGTCCCTGATGGACTGTTCGACCGACTTCGTCCGGAACATTCCGGAGTTGGCCCGTGGGGGGCGCTGATCCGTGCTCACCGTCGTACCTCCGCGTCGTCCTTGACGTCGGGACCCGGGCCCCCGCGGGACGGGGGTCGAGGGGACGCTGCCCGCGCTGAAGCCAGAATGCACGCGAAAGGGCCGGTCGGCACCCGGGAGGGTGAACCGACCGGCCCAACGGTGACGCGGAGTGATCATCCCGCCGGAGGCGGGATCAGTCGCGGGCGGGCTCCACCGCCTGGCGGGCGGTCTCGTACCGACCGTCCAGGCGCGAGACCAGGCCGGTGACCTGGCGGGCGATGTCCGGGGCGGTCAGGCCGATCTCGGCCAGGACCTCGCCGCGGGAGGCGTGGTCGAGGAAGACCGGCGGAATGCCGAAGTCACGCAGCGGTACGTCGACCCCGGCGTCGCGCAGGGCCTGGGCGACGGCCGAGCCGACACCGCCGACCCGGCTGTTGTCCTCGACGGTGACGACGACCCGGTGGTCGGCGGCGAGCGGGGCGAGGGCCTCGTCGACCGGCTTGACCCAGCGGGGGTCGACCACGGTGGTGGAGATGCCCTGACGGTCGAGGAGGTCGGCGATCTCCAGGCACATCGGGGCGAGCGCGCCGACCGAGACCAGGAGGACGTCGGGCCGGTCCGAGCCCGCCTCGCGGAGCACGTCCATGCCGCCGACCCGGCCCACGGCGGGGACGGCGGGGCCGACCGCGCCCTTGGAGAAGCGGACCACGGTGGGGGCGTCGGTGACCTCGACGGCCTCGCGGAGCTGGGCGCGGACCTGGTCGGCGTCGCGCGGGGCGGCGAGCCGCAGGCCGGGCACGACCTGGAGGATCGACATGTCCCACATGCCGTTGTGGGAGGCGCCGTCGGTGCCGGTGACGCCGGCCCGGTCGAGGACGAAGGTGACGCCGCACTTGTGCAGGGCCACGTCCATCAGGACCTGGTCGAAGGCCCGGTTGAGGAAGGTCGCGTAGACCGCGAAGACCGGGTGGAGACCGCCGGTGGCGAGGCCGGCCGCCGAGACCGCGGCGTGCTGCTCGGCGATGCCGACGTCGAAGACCCGCTCGGGGAAGGCCTTGGCGAACTTGTCGAGGCCGACGGGCTGGAGCATGGCCGCGGTGATGGCGACGATGTCCGCGCGCTCCTTGCCGAGCGCCACCATCTCCTCGCCGAAGACGCTGGTCCAGTCGGCGCCGGAGGAGGCGATGGGCAGACCGGTGTCGGGGTGGATCTTGCCGACGGCGTGGAAGCGGTCGGCCTCGTCCTGGAGGGCGGGCTGGTAGCCGCGGCCCTTCTCGGTGAGGCAGTGGACGATCACCGGGCCGCCGAAGCGCTTGGCGCGGGTGAGGGCGGACTCCAGGGCCTCGATGTCGTGGCCGTCGATGGGGCCGACGTACTTCAGGCCCAGGTCCTCGAACATGCCCTGGGGGGCGATGAAGTCCTTGAGCCCCTTCTTGGCGCCGTGCAGCGTCTCGTACAGCGGCTTCCCGACGACCGGGGTGCGCTCCAGGATGTCCTTGCCGCGGGCGAGGAAGCGCTCGTAGCCGTCCGTGGTGCGCAGGGTGGCCAGGTGGTTGGCGAGGCCGCCGATGGTGGGCGCGTAGGAGCGCTCGTTGTCGTTGACGACGATGACGAGCGGGCGGTCCTTGGCGGCGGCGATGTTGTTGAGCGCCTCCCAGGCCATGCCGCCGGTGAGGGCCCCGTCGCCGATGACGGCGACGACGTGGTCGTCCTTCCTCAGGACCTGGTTCGCCTTCGCGAGGCCGTCCGCCCAGCCGAGGACGGTCGAGGCGTGCGAGTTCTCGATCACGTCGTGCTCGGACTCGGCCTGCGAGGGGTAGCCGGAGAGGCCGCCCTTCATCTTCAGCTTCGAGAAGTCCTGGCGGCCGGTGAGCAGCTTGTGCACGTAGCTCTGGTGGCCGGTGTCCCAGAGGACCTTGTCCTTCGGGGAGTCGAAGACGCGGTGCAGGGCGATGGTCAGTTCGACCACGCCGAGGTTGGGGCCGAGGTGTCCACCGGTCTTGGAGACGGCGTCGACGAGGAAGGTCCGGACCTCCGCGGCCAGCTGGTCCAGCTGTTCCGGGGAGAGCCGGTCCAGGTCGCGCGGTGTCCTGATACGGGTCAGCAGGGCCACCCGTGCCTCCTTGCGTTCTGAGCTGGTCGAGCTTGCCGATTTTGCCGAGTCTAATGTTCCGTCTTGGATCGTGGGCATCGGGCCAGGCGGAGCGGCATCACCCTCATGGGGGATGTACTGCTCCGGACGCGACGGTGCCCGGCACCGGTTCACCGGTGCCGGGCGTTGTGGCCCGTGCCTCAGTAGCGCCCGCCGGGGGCGGCGTGTCAGGCGCGTCCCGCGGACTTCTGGGTCTTGCGGGAGACGGAGTCGATGATCACCGCGATGAGGAGCACCGCGCCGGTGATCATGTACTGGATCGCGTTGGACTCCAGGTTGAGCTGGTTGAGGCCCTGGACGATCGACTGGAGCACCAGGATGCCCAGGAGCGCCGACCAGACCTTGCCGCGGCCGCCGAAGAGGGACGTGCCGCCGATGACCGCCGCGGCGATGCACATCATGAGCTGGTTGCCGCCGCCGAGGGAGCGGTCGGCGCCGCCGGTGGCGGAGGCCAGGAAGAGGCCGCCGACGGCGCCCAGGGTGCCGGAGATCATGAAGACCGAGGTCCGGATCCAGGCGACGTTGATGCCGGCCCGGCGGGCCGCCTCGATGCCGCCGCCGACCGCGAAGACCTGACGGCCGTAGGTGGTGCGGCGCAGGACGAAGTCGGTGACCAGCAGGATCACCAGGAAGATCACCAGGGAGAGGGGCAGGCCCTTCTCCTGGTTGAAGCCGTACGCGGCGACCAGGACGAGGACCGCGAGGACGCCGGTGCGCAGCAGGATCTCGCTGTGCGGGCGGTGCGGCAGCTCGGCGGCCTTGCGGCGGCCGGAGTCGCGCAGCTGGGCGAGGTAGAAGGCGGCGATCACCACGGCGGCGAGGCCGTAGGCGGCCGCGACGTCGGCGAAGTAGTACTTGGTGAGGTCGCCGACGAAGCTGCCGATGGGGGTCGGGATGGTGGACCGCTCGCCCATCACCCAGGTCTGGAGGCCGGCCCAGCCGAGGAAGCCGGCGAGGGTGACGACGAAGGCGGGGACGCCGATCTTGGCGAAGACCAGGCCGTGGAAGGCGCCGAGCAGGGTGCCGGAGAGGATGCCGAGGAGGATCGCGACGGAGTCCGGCATGTCGGTGGCGAACACGCCCCAGACGGAGCCCGCGAGGCCCGCGACGGAGCCGACGGCGAGGTCGATCTCGCCGAGCAGCAGCACGAAGACGATGCCGACGGCCATGATGCCGGGGCCCGCCGCGTACAGCGTGATCTGGTCGAGGTTGTACGAGGTGATGAAGTTGCCGGTCAGCGCCTGGAAGACGATGCCGATGACGATCAGGCCGACGACGACCGGGAGGGAGCCGATCTCGCCGGAGCGGATCTTGCGCTTGAACTCGTCGACGTAGCCCTTGAAGCCCTGCTCGCGGACGAGGAGGCGGGGGTCGACGGCGGGGACCGCGGCGGCGGCCGGGGTCTGGGCGGCGGCGTCCTCGGAGGTGCGGGGCTCGGGCACGGGCGCCTCGTCGGTCGCCTTCGGGGTCGTGCTCACTGGGCTACCTCCGCGGTGCGGGCCTGCCGGCGGGTCACGGCGTTGTCCGTGGCACCGGTGATCGCGGCGATGATCTCTTCGTGCGTGGTGGTGGCGACCGGGAAGGTGCCGTTGTTGCGGCCGAGGCGCAGCACGGCGACGGTGTCGGCCACGGCCTTCACGTCGGCCATGTTGTGGCTGATGAGGATGACGCCGAGGCCCTGCTCGCGCAGCCGCTCGACCAGGTCGAGGACCTGGGCGGTCTGCTCGACGCCGAGGGCGGCGGTGGGCTCGTCCAGGATCACGATCTTGGGGTCGCCGACCAGGGCGCGGGCGATGGCCACGACCTGCCGCTGGCCGCCGGAGAGGGCGGCGACGGGGATGCGGACGCTGGGGATGCGGATGGAGAGGGTGGAGAGGAGGTCCTTGGCGCGCTTCTCCATGGCGACCTCGTCGAGGACGCCGCCCTTCTTGAGCTCGCGGCCGAGGAAGAGGTTGGCGACGACGTCGAGGTTGTCGCAGAGGGCGAGGTCCTGGTAGACGGTGGCCACACCGAGGTGCTGGGAGTCCTGCGGGCGGGAGATCTCGACCGGGCGGCCCTCCCACTCGATGACGCCCTCGTCGATGGGGTGGACGCCGGCGATCGTCTTGACCAGCGTGGACTTGCCGGCGCCGTTGTCGCCGACCAGGGCGACGACTTCGCCCGCGTGGACTTCGAGGTCGACACCGGAGAGGACCTGGACCGCTCCGAATCGCTTGAAGATCCCGCGCAACGCCAGGACAGGCGTCTGGGACACGTGAACCAACTCCTTCGCCGCCCGTGGACGGGGGCGGCGGCATGTCGCGCCGTGAGGCGCCGAGTTCGAGGGGGGCTGAGCTCGTCCGGCCCCGGACCGACAGCGGGGTCTGGGTCGGCCGAGGCCGGACGGGTCTGGGGGCGGAGCCGCGTCACGGGGACGGGCGCGTTCCGCGTCCTGCCGGGGCTGACGGTCCGACAGGGAGGAGGGGCGGGGCCCGGTGGTCCGGGCTCCTGGGGCCCGCCCCGGGGGGCGGGCCCTCAAGGGCCTACTTGATGCCCAGCTCGGCGCACTTGGCGGCGAGGTCCGCGGAGCAGATGTCGGCGGCCGCGTAGATGCCGTCCTTGATCACCGTGGACTGGATGTTGGTCTTGTCGACGACCACCGGGGCGAAGAGGGTGGACTTCACGCCGTCCGTCTCGCCCTGGGCGCCGAGGTCCTTGCCCTGGAGCAGGTTGACCGAGAACTTGGCGGCCTCGGGGGCCAGCTGGAGCGGCGACTTGTAGATCGTGAAGGTCTGGGTGCCGGCGACGATCCGCTGGACGCCCGCGACCTCGGCGTCCTGGCCGCCGACGGGGATGCCCTTGATGCCGGCGTTCTCCAGGGAGGTGACGATGCCGCCCGCCATGCCGTCGTTGGCGGAGTAGACGGCGCCGATCTTGTCCTTGCCGACGGAGGCGATGGCGGCGGCCATCTTCTCGCCCGCGACCTTCGGGTCCCACTCGCCGGAGGCCTCGTAGGCGATCTTGCCGACCTTGCCGTCGAGCGCGGTGTGGGCGCCCTTCTTGAAGAGACCGGCGTTCGGGTCCTTCTCGTCGCCGTTGATCATGACGATCTGGGCGGAGGCGGCCTTGTCGCCGAGGGCGGCGAGCAGGGCCTGGCCCTGGAGCTCGCCGACCTTGTTGTTGTCGTGGCTGACGTAGGCGTCGGCGCCCTCGATCGCGCGGTCGTACGCGACGACCTTGACGCCCTTGTCCTTCGCCTCCTTGACCCAGCCGGCCGCCTTGGCGGTGTCGACCGGGTCGAGGGCGATGACCTTCACGCCGTCGGCGATGAGCTGGTCGAACTGCTGCTTCTGCTTCACGACGTCGGAGACGGCGTTGTTGTAGACGACCTCGCAGTCGCCGCAGGCGGCCTTGACGGCCTTCTCGAACTGCGGCTTGTCCAGCGACTCGTACCGCGCGGTCTTGTTCTCCGGGAGGAGCAGGCCGATCTTGGTCGAGCTGCCCTTGTCCTCGCTGTCGCCGCCGCCGGCCTGGCCACAGGCGGAGAGCGCGAGGGCCATCGAGACCGCGGCCGAGCCTATGACGACGCGGCGAGTCATTGCGTTCATGTGGGGTTGCCTCCCTGACGAGGCCGCGACGGTGCGGCCGAGGTGTCACGAAGTCAACTCGGCCGCAACACCGTCGTCAAGAAGTGAAAACTTAACGAGATGACAACGGTGGTTAGCGTTCTCTAAGTGAACGCGGGCACGGAGGCCGGAACGGCCGCCTGAAATGCCCCTTCTACCCCGTTCAGCAGCGTCGAGTCGCCCATCTCGCTCAGCACCAGGGCGAGCGCGCCCAGGACCTCGGCCCGGCCGCCCAGCGCGCCCTGGACCAGGGAAAGCCTGCGTGCGGCGCTCGGGATCGCGTACCGGCCGACCGAGTCCCGGATCGGGGCGAGCACCAGCTCGCCCGCCTCGGCGAGATCACCGCCGAGCACGACCCGGCTCGGGTTCAAGAGATTGCAAAGGTTGGCGACACCGCTGCCGATGTGACGCCCCACGTCGGCGATGACGCGCCGGCAGCCCGGGTCGCCCTCGCGCGCCAGCTGTACCACCCGCTCCATGGTGAGGTCCGGCCCGTGGCTCGGCTGGAGCAGCGGCAGCACGTACCGCGCGGCGGTGAAGGTCTCCAGGCAGCCGCGGTTGCCGCAGCGGCAGACCGGGCCCGACTCGTCGAGGGTGATGTGGCCGATCTCGCCGGCCGTGCCGCCCGGACCCCGGTAGACCCGCCCGTCGATCACCAGACCGGCGCCGACGCCGCTCGCCACCTTGATGTACGCCAGGTCCTTGACGCCCCGGCCGCTCCCCCACACCAGCTCGCCGAGCGCGCCGAGGTTGGCGTCGTTGTCGACGTGGACGGGGACCCCCAGGCGGGCGGACAGCTCCTCGGCGGGGTTGATCCCGCTCCAGCCCGGCAGGATCGAGGTCGAGCCGAGCGTCCCGGAGGCGACGTCGATGGGGCCGGGCACGCCGAGACCGACGCCGATGACCTTGTCCCGGCCGATGCCGGTGGCCGCGATCAGCCGGTTGACCAGCTGCTCCGCCCGGTCGAAGCCCTCCGCCGCGGAGGCGTCCACGTCGAGCGGCTCGGCCTCCTCGGCGAGCACCTGGTGGGCGAGGTTGCCGACCGCGACCCTGAGGTGGGTGTGCCCGAAGTCGACGCCGATGACGATGCCGGCGTCACCGGAGAGCGAGACGCTGCGGGCCCGCCGGCCGCCCGCCGAGGTGGGGGTCACCTCGACCGTGCCGCCGTCCTTCAGCTCCCGGACGATGTTGGAGACGGTCGCTGCGGACAGTCCCGTCGCCCGGGCGATCTCCGCCTGGGTCAGCGAACCGGCCATCCGGACAGCCCGGACGACCCGCTCGAGATTGGCCCTGTGCAGAGAGGTCTGCGACCCCGGAGTCTCCATCGACTCTCTCACTCCCACCGTTTTCTCCAACATGTGAACTCTAAGGGGACGCTTTCGGCTTCGCTTCCGTCAAGACCCGGAACAGTCGAAGGCCCCCGCACG
>NZ_JBHTST010000122.1:0-26509 GCF_042794995.1 Streptomyces sp. NPDC056503 | reverse complement strand
AGGCACCAACCAGGTCCAGCGCATCGTCATGGCCCGCAACCTCCCCTAACCCACCGGCCTGCCCGGCCCCCGGCCGACACTCCTCCCGGGCGCCGGCGGCCGTGATTCACCGTCTTCGCCGTTGCGCGCGAACGGCCGGCGCCCGGGAGGAGCGCCGGCCGGGGGGCGGGAAGGTCAGCGGTCCGACGTGACCGTGACCTTCTCGTCGTTCTTGATCTGCTCGACGAGCTGCTTCACCTTCGTCATGTCCCACTTCAGCGAACCCTGCGGGGCGCTGCCCGCGAGCGGCATGTTCATGGACTTGCCGTCGCCGCCGCTGATGCCCTTCATCGCGAAGAACATCTTGCCCAGGTCGTACAGGGACATGTCCTTGTCGACGATCAGCGTGTCCAGGCCGGCGCCGAGCGTCGGGTACAGCGCGAACGGGTTGAGGATCGTGCCCGGCGTCGCCGCCTGGTTCGCGAGTGCGGACAGGAACTTCTGCTGGTTCTTGGTCCGCGCCAGGTCCGATTCGGCGAAGGCGTACCGGGTGCGGACGAAGGCGAGGGCCTGCTCGCCGTTGAGGGTCTGCTTCCCGGCCTGGAAGTCGGCGCCCGACTTCTTGTCCTTGAAGCCCTTGTCGATGTTCAGCTCGACACCGCCGAGCGCGTCCACGATGTTCGCGAAGCCGGCGAAGCCGATCTCCGCGTAGTGGTCGATCCGCAGCCCGGTGTTGAACTCGACGGTGCGCACGAGCAGTTCGGGCCCGTCCATCGCGTACGCCGCGTTCAGCTTGGAGCCGCCGCGGGCCGGGTACGCCTTGCCGGACTCGGAGCCGACGAAGTTCGGGATCGTCACCCAGGAGTCACGCGGCAGCGAGATCATCGTGTTCCCGCTGGAGCAGGCGGCGAGGATCATCATCGAGTCGGTCCGCTTGCCCTCCGCGGAACCGGTGTGCAGCTTCTTCTTGTCCTCGGCCGTCATGCCCTCGCGGCTGTCGGAACCGACGATCAGGTACGTCGTGCAGTCGCCCTCGGCCGGCCGCTCGATGACCTTGGACAGGTCGACCTCGTTGCGCATCTGCGAGCTCGCCCACGCGTACGTCCCGACGCCCCACGCGAGGACGCCGACGACCAGCACGATGGATCCGATCTTGATCCGCTTGCGCCAGTCCGGCGCGGGGCCGGTCGGCCGGGCGCCGGTACCGGAAGGTCCCCCCGGACCGCCGGGACCACCGTGACCGCCGGGACCGTGACCGCCGCCCTGGGGGGAGCCGTACACCTGCCCGCTGCTGTACCCGGAGTCGTACCCCGTGGCCCGCGCCTGAGTGAAGTTCGGGTTGTACGCCTGACCCTGGTCGTATCCCTGACCCTGGTCGTACGCCTGCCCCTGGTCGTACCCCTGCTGGTACTCCGGAGACTGCGGACCCTGCGGTCGTCTCTGCACGTGCCGCATGGGGCGGGCGCCCTCGGGCTGCTCAGGCCAGTCATTCATGCGGACCAGTGTGCCGGTCCGGGCTTTCCGGGCGACAGGCCGGGTGGAAAATAGGACCGGTGCTGTTGCGAAGCTGATGCAAAGCGGACAACGCCGATACCCGGCATAAGGTGGACGACATGACAGAACCGGCCGGCATACCCGGCAAGCCCACCTCGGCCTCCCGCACCACCCTCAGCCACATCATGACCAGCCACGACACCAACCTCCTCGGCACGGTGCACGGCGGCGTGATCATGAAGCTGGTGGACGACGCGGCGGGCGCCGTCGCCGGCCGCCACTCCGGCGGCCCGGCCGTGACCGCCTCCATGGACGAGATGGCGTTCCTGGAGCCCGTCCGCGTCGGCGACCTCCTCCACGTGAAGGCCCAGGTGAACTGGACCGGCCGCTCCTCCATGGAGGTGGGCGTACGCGTCCTGGCCGAGCGCTGGAACGACACCACCCCCGCGACCCAGGTCGGCTCCGCCTACCTCGTCTTCGCCGCCGTCGACGGCGACGGCAAGCCCCGCACGGTCCCCCCGGTCCTCCCGGAGACGGAGCAGGACAAGCGGCGCTACCAGGAGGCCCAGATCCGCCGCACCCACCGTCTGGCCCGCCGCCAGGCCATCAAGGAACTCCGCGAGCGCCGGGCCGCCGAGGGCTACGAGGACTGAGCCCCGCGGCGGGCCCGCGCCCCGCGCGACACCGGAGCCCCCGAGCCCAGGCCCAGGCCCAGGTCCCGGCCCGAGCCCAGGCACCGGCCCGAGCCCACGCCCAGGCCCACGCCCAGGCCCACGCCTGAGCCCACGCCCAGGCCCGAGCCCAGGCCCGGACCCGCGGCCCCGGCGGCGGTCACGGACAGACCACCTGGTCCCCGGTCACCGCCTCGAACGGCCCGCGCGCCGGCGCGGCCTCCGCGCGCACCGCGGTGACGCCCTCGTAGTCGGCGCCCACGGTCACCCGCAGCGTCCCGCCCCGCTTCGGCACCGCCTTCAGCTCGGCCCCCGGCAGGGCGGCGGCCAGGGACTTCGCGGACCGGTCCCAGCGGGGGTCGTACTCGATGAGGGTCCGCTTCGGTTCCCCCGCGCCCGTCAGGGGCGACCGGGTCGTGTCGAACCCCGTCCCCCGCAGCGCGTCGTCCACCTTCCGCCCCAGGCCGTCGATCCGCGTCCCGTTGTAGACCTGCACCCGCACGTTCCTCGGCGCCACGTCCACGACCACGGCCTTCGGCTTCCGCACGGCGGCGGCCTCGGGACGCGACGCCAGCGGCCGGTCCTCCCGCACCGCCGCGAACAGCCGCTGCGCCTTGGCCGCGTCCCACTTCACCGTCGACCCGATCCCCTTCACGGGGAAGTCCACGTCCCCGATCGGCACGGACACGAACTCCGAGGAGGCCGGCGTGAACCCGCGCATCGCCTTCGCCAGCGCCAGCAGCTGGTCCGTACCGAACTCCTCGTCGGCCCGCACCGACCCGAGCAGGGTCGTCGCCACCTCCCGGAACCGCACCGGGTTGAACAGCACCCCGCCGCCGGTCAGCCGGTCCACCAGCGCCGCCAGGAACTTCTGCTGCCGCTGCATCCGGCCGATGTCCGCGGCCCCGTCGATGTGCCGGGAGCGCACGTACTGGAGCGCCTGCCCGCCGTCCAGCTCGTGCGTGCCCGCCGCCAGCCGCAGCCCCGTGTACGAGTCCTTGACCGGCTTCGTCGTGCAGATCTGCACCCCGCCGACCGCGTCCACCGTCCGCATGAAGCTGGTGAAGTCGACCTCCAGATAGTGGTCGATCTTGACCCGGGTCATCGCCTCCACGGTCCGCACGGTCAGCGCGGGCCCGCCCTCCGCGTAGGCGGCGTTCAGCTTCACCGGGTGCGCCTGGTGCTTCCTGCCACTGTTCTGGTCGGTGTGCTCGGGCAGCTCGGCGTACGAGTCCCGGGGCAGCGAGACGACGCTCGCCCGGTCCCGGTCCTCCGAGATGTGCACCAGGAGCACGGTGTCCGTGCAGTGGCAGGGCGCCCCGCCGAGCCGGTACTTCCGCTTCTCCTCGGGCGTGATCCGGTCGCGCCCGTCGGTGCCGACGACGAGCACGTTCATGCCGGTCCCGGCCTGCGGCCGGTTCTTCATGTCCTTGAAGGGGTCCACCCGCGTGATCCCGGTGTCGAGCCCGGTCACCACCGCGTGCCCGATCCCGCCGGCCGCCAGCACCACCACGGACAGCGCGGTCGCCATCCGCATCCCCCAGCGGGGGCGCCGCCGGGGCCGCCGCCGCACCGGGGCGGGACCGCCGCGCCGGGGGCCGGCCGGCCGGCCGGGGACGCCGGAGGCGCCGGGAGTGCGGGGCGGACGGGGCGTGCGGGGCGGTGTGGGCACGAACGGACACCTCCGCGGGTGTGACCGGGTGAAGACAGGGGGACCGTGAGCACCGTAGGCCCATACGATCAGCCGGTAGGGTCACCGGACCCGGTGGCGCGCGCCGCTGTCCCCCATTCGCGGTAACGTGACCCGTTGATGAACGCCACGCCCCCCGTATCTGTGATCATGCCGGTCCTCAATGAGGAGCGGCATCTGCGCAACTCGGTCCGCCACATCCTGGAGCAGGAGTACGACGGCGAGATGGAGGTGGTGATCGCGCTCGGCCCGTCCACGGACCGCACCGACGAGATCGCCGCCGAGCTGGTACGCGAGGACCCCCGGGTCCATACCGTGCCCAATCCGACCGGCCGCACCCCCGCCGCCCTCAACGCCGCGATCAAGGCGTCCCGCCACCCGATCGTCGTACGCGTCGACGGCCACGGCATGCTGTCGCCGAACTACATCGCCACCGCCGTCCGCCTCCTGGAGGAGACGGGCGCGCAGAACGTCGGCGGCATCATGCACGCCGAGGGCGAGAACGCCTGGGAGGACGCGGTCGCCGCCGCGATGACCTCGAAGATCGGCGTCGGCAACGCGGCCTTCCACACCGGCGGCCAGGCCGGCCCCGCCGAGACCGTCTACCTCGGCGTCTTCCGCCGCGAGGCGCTCGAACAGCAGGACGGCTACAACGTCGAGTTCATCCGCGCCCAGGACTGGGAGCTGAACTTCCGCATCCGCGAGGCGGGCGGCCTGATCTGGTTCTCGCCGGAGCTGCGCGTCCAGTACCGCCCGCGGCCCTCGGTGAAGGCCCTGGCCAAGCAGTACAAGGACTACGGCCGCTGGCGCCACGTCGTGGCCCGCTACCACGCCGGCTCCATCAACCTCCGCTACCTGGCCCCGCCGGTCGCCGTCTGCGCCATCGCGGCGGGCCTGGTCGTCGGCGCCACCCTCACCCCGCTCGGCTTCGTGATCCCGGCCGGCTACCTCGCCGCGATCACCGTCGGCTCGCTCCCCGCGGGCAGGGGCCTCCCCCTGAAGGCCCGCGTCCGGATCCCGGTGGCCCTGGCCACCATGCACATGTCCTGGGGCTTCGGCTTCCTCACCAGCCCCCGCTCGCTCGCGAAGAAGGTCATCGCGAGCCGCCGCCCGGCGGTCAGGGCGGGCAGGACCGAGACGGTCTGACGCCTCCGTCCCCGTACGAACGCCGACGGCCGGGCCCCTCACCACGAGGAGCCCGGCCGTCGCCGTCGACCGGACGGGTCAGCTCTTCCCGTCCCACTTGTAGACCGAGTAGACGTCCATGCAGGCCGCCTTGTCGTCGGCGCCCTCGGGCAGGTCGCCGGCCTCGTCCACCTTCTTCTCGTACGTGGTGCCCTCGCGCCAGTCCGCGCCCACGACCAGGGTGATCCCCTGGATCGACGCGTCCGCGCGGACGGTGGAGGGCGGCAGGCCGAGCGCGGCCGCCACGGACTCCGCGTCCGCCCGGCCCTGGTCGCCGGCCGCCTTCGGGTAGGCGACGACCGTGCCCTTGCTGGGCTTGGGGTCCTTGGAGGTCCCGGCCTGGGTGAAGCCCTTCCCGGCCAGCGCGCCGGAGATGTCCTTGGCGCGTCCCTCGACGGCCGGCTCGTCGTTCCCGGCGGTGCCGTTGACGACGGTGACGGCGAGCGTCGCGGGCGCGGCGGCCGTCTTCTTCGGCTTGGCGTCCGCCTTCGGCTTCGCGGGCGCCTTGTCACCGTTCTTGTCGAGGGCGACGTCGTCCCGGAGCATGTTCCAGATCTTCTCGGCCGCCGCGGACCTCGGCTGGAGCCAGGCGTCCGGGTTCTGCGGATAGGGATCCGTCGGGATGGTGACCGTGGACAGCCGGTCGACCTTCACGTGCTTCAGCTGCATGCCGAGGTCGAAGAGCTTGGCCACGGTGTCGAGCCCGTCGGAGACCTGGAGCGCCTTGGTGCCGGTCTCCGCGAGGCCCATCAGCCGGCCGGTGTCGGTCCAGGCGTTCTGCTGCTGGAGCTTCTTCAGCATGCCGTTGAGGTACATGTGCTGGGCCTTGGCACGGTTCTGGTCGCTGCCGAAGGCGTGCCGGGTGCGCAGCCACTGGAGGGCCTGCTCGCCCTTGACCTCGTGGGTGCCCTCGGGCAGCTTCAGCCCCGATCCGCCCTTGACCCTGGCGGTCGACCGGTCGTGCACACCGGTCGTGACGCAGACGGGGACGCCGCCGACCTCGTCGGCCATCGCCACCACGCCCGCGAAGTCGACCATCATCCAGTGGTCGATGTAGGCGCCGGTGAGCGTCTCCCAGGTGGTGAGCGTGCACCCGGGCCCGCCGCGCGCGAGCGTCTCGTTGATGGGACGGTCGCTGGTGCCCGGGTACGGCGTGCCGTCCTCGCCCTTGCAGTCGGGGATCTTCACGACGGTGTCGCGCGGGATGGAGATCAGCGACGCGTTCTGCCGGTCGGCGGAGACGTGCAGCAGCATCTGGACGTCGGCGAGCGCCGGACGGTCCTTGTCCTTGCGGCTGCCGCCCAGCGCGATGTTCTTCTCGTCGGCCCGGCTGTCCGACCCGATGAGCAGGATGTTCAGCGGCGTGTCGCCCAGCGCGTTCGGCGGCGCCTTCTTCACGCCGCTCTCGCCGCCGGCGCGGCCGCCGCTGCGGATGTTGCCGTTCAGGTGCTCGTAGTACGCGTAACCGGCGCCGGCCGTGCCGAGGATCAGCACGGACACGCCGATCGCCGACCAGCGCAGCACCTTCCGTTTGCCGGCCTTCTTGGCCTGCCGTCGCGCGGCCGCCCGTCCGCCCGCCGTGTTCGCGGCGGAGTCGTCGGTGCCGTCCGCCCCGCGCCGTCGCGCGGCGCGGCCGGCCTGAGCCGGCACGGCGGCAGGGTCCGGCTCGCCGCCGGCGCCGGTGGCTTCACCCGCGCCGTGCAGCTCGTCGTCCCAGCCCCGTTCTCGGGCGTGCGGAACGCTTGGTTGCGTCCCCTCCCGTCGCACGCTGTTCTGTCCCACCCCAGGTCCCCTCTTCGGTCAGGCGCGCGCCGGACTCCGGTGTTTCCGGGTCACTTCGCGCACACCTGCTTGTCCGCTGCTACTTTCTCCAGATCCTTCGGCGCCTTTGCCGGTCCGGTGATGGGCACCCCCGCGCCCTTGAAGTCCGAGCCGAGGACGAGCGTCATGGGCTCGCGCTCCCCGGCGTCCGCGGTGCCCTGCTTGAGCGCCGTCGCGGGCAGGCCCATCATGTCCGCGAGCGCGCGGGCCTGATCGGCCTGGTTCGGTGCGTATTCCAGGGTCGTCTTCGCCGCCTTCTCGGGGGCGTTGCTCTTGTTGGTGGAGCGCAGGACGCCCTGCTCGTTCTGGAGCCAGTTGAGGGTCGCCTGGGCCGCGCCCTGGATGCCGCTGCCGTTGTAGACGTCGACGCGCACCTCGGCGGCGGTGGCCCGCTCGCCCTCCAGGAGCGCCGCCTGGGCGTTCGCCTGGGCGCTCTTGGCGGCCTGCTCCTTCTTCTTCACCTCGGTGAGCGAGGTGTCGCTCTGCAGCATCGCGAAGAGCTGCGGCGCCTTGGTCGGGTGCGGGACGACCGTCGCCTTGATCTTCTCGGCGGGGTTGTCGACGACCGGCAGCGTCGCGAACGCGATGTTCTTGGTGTCGATCCCCGCGAGCTCGCCGGCCAGGTCCTGGAGCTTGGTGAGCGACCCTATTCCGGCGTCGACGGTGAGCGCGCTGGTGGCCGCGTCGGCGAGGTCGTACAGCTTGCCCGGGTCGGTCAGCGTGTCGTCGGACTTCATCTGACGGATCATCGAGCTGAGGAACTGCTGCTGGACCTTGATGCGGTCGAGGTCCGACTCGTTGCCGAAGCTGTGCCGGGTGCGGACGAAGGCGAGGGCCTGTTCGCCCTGGACGACCGACTCGCCGGCCGGCAGCTTCAGGTGCGACTTGGGGTCGTCGACGGCCTTCTCGACGCAGACCTTCACGCCGCCGACGGCGGTCGTCATCTCCTTGACGGCGTTGAAGTCGGCCATCATGAAGTGGTCGACCTCGACGCCGGTGAGCTCCTCCACGGTGCGCATGACGCAGCCGGGGTCGCGGCCGTTCTGGCCGAGGCTCACGTTGAAGCGGACGTCGGACTCGGCGGGGATCGTCTTGATCTCCTTGCCGTCCTTGACCTGGCACTCGGGGATGTTCGTCTTCAGGTCGCGCGGGATCGAGAGCGCGGTGGCGTTCGACCGGTCCTTGGAGACGTGGAAGAGGATCGTGGTGTCGGCGTGGCCGGGGCTGTTCTTGTCGCCGTAGCCCGCGTTGCCCGCGCCGGTCCGCTTGTCGGTGCCGATGAGCACGATGTTGAAGGCCTCGCCCTTGCGGAAGCCCGCGCTCTTGTTCTTGCCGACGACCTCGACGACGTCGAGGTTGCTGTTGAGCTTGTTGTAGAGGGCGTACACGCCGACCGCCCCGCCCACCAGGACGAAGGCCATCGTGCCGCCGGTCCACAGCAGGACCTTCTTCTTGCGGCTGGCGCCCTGCTTGCGCTTGCGGCGGCTCTGCGGAGGCACGCGTCCGCCACGGTCCGCGGCGGGCTCGGTGTCGGTGTCGGCCGGCCGGCGCCGTCTCTGCCCGGGAACGGGAGCCTCGGCCGGGGCGGTTGGCCGGGCCGCGGAGCGGGTACTGGAACCGGTGGTACCGGAGTGGGATCCACCGGTCGGCGACTGCCCAGCGGAGTGGTCCAGTCGCAGTTCGTAGTTGCCGGTCTGCGGGTTGAGCACCCACTGGTCGGCGGGGTCGATCTCGTCCGCCCGTCCACGGCTGTGCGCGTCCACGGTTCCTGTCCTCCGTCGGTGCCACGCGGGGCGCCTCCCCCTGTGGGCGCCACTCGGTCGTTCGATCCTTGGCTGAGTGCGACCACGCGGTCGGGTGCACCGGATCGCGTCACACTATCCGCCCAGTTCAGCGCGGGGCGACGTCAGTGACAAATTCCACGCCCCTTACAACTGGGCAATTTGCTCAAAGCACATCACCCGTCGCCCCTCCCTTGGGTACCGCTTTACCCATTCACCTCCGAAGCCGCTAGGAGCACACCCCTTCGGCGGCGTTCCGCCCCGTGAAGGTCGGCGTCGAACTCGGCGCCGGCGTGTCCGCGTCGTCGGGCTTCCCGTCGGAGGATGCGTCCGCACCCCCTTCCGGTTCCGCCGGGGTCACCAGGACCGGTTTGTCCTCGCGGAGTTGACGGAAGAGCTCACTCGCGGCGGGCTGCACCAGTTCGTCCCTATTCGCGTTGTACGCGTACGGGCGCCGCGGCACCGTGAGGAACTGCACCTTCTCCGTGGGGATCGCCCGCATCGTGCGCGCCAGGTCGTACAGGTCCCGCAGGGAGTCGAGCCCCGGATCCGTCGTGATCGACTTCGTCGCCGCGTCCAGCACCGGGTACAGCTTCGCCGGGTTCAGCAGCACCCCGTTGCTCTGCACCTTGTTGACCAGCGCGCCCAGGAACATCTGCTGCCGGTCCATCCGCGCGGTGTCACTGCCGTTCCCCAGCGACTTCCGGGCCCGGACGAAGCCCAGCGCCTGCTCCCCGTTGAGCGTCTGCCGGCCCGCCGGCAGCTTCAGCTTGGCGTCGCTGTCGTCCACCGGCTCCTTCAGGCAGACCTCGACGCCGTCCACCGCGTCCACCATCTTCTTGAAGCCCCGGAAGTCGATCACCATGTGGTGGTCGACCCGGATCCCGGTCAGCTTCTCGACGGTGCGGATCGTGCACGCCGTCCCGCCCCACTCGAACGCCCAGTTGAACTGCGCCAGCTGCTCCCGGGTCCGGCCGCCCCCCTCGGTCCTGGCGCAGCTCGGGATCGTCACCATCAGGTCCCGGGGGATCGACACGGCCGTGGCCCCCGACTCGTCGGCCGCCAGGTGCAGCAGGATCACGGTGTCCGAGCGCTGGGTGCCCTTGTCCCGGCCGTACTTGCGGTTCTCCTCGCCGGAGCGGGTGTCCGAGCCGATCAGCAGGATGTTCCGGGCGGCCGACACGACGGCCGCCGGGCGCTCCTTCTCGTAGCGGCGCAGCTCGTCCGCCGCGGTGGTGTCCGTGGTGATGTTGCCGTCGAGCTTGCGGTAGAACCACCAGCCCGTCCCGGCCGCGCCGAGCAGCACGACGGAGACCCCGAGCGCGGTCCACCGCAGCCAGTGCCGCCGCGACTCGGCGGGCGCCCCGGAGCCCTCGTCCCCGGCATCCCCGGCATCTTCGGGATCCCCGGCATCTTCGGGATCCCCGGCATCTTCGGGATCCCCGGGAACTTCGGGATCCCCGGGAACTTCGGGATCCCCGGGAACTTCGGGATCCCCGGCATCTTCGGAACGCCCGTCGCCGGAACCCCCGGCATCCCTCGGCTCCGTGGAATCGGCGGACGCCGCGGAGCCGACGGAGTCCGCCGATCCCGTCTCCGTCTCCGTCTCCTGCTCCCGCCGCTGCTCCGGTTCCGGGTCCGGTTCGGCGGGCGTGCCAGCGCGGTCCGTCACGTCGTCAGTCCGTCCTTCGGGGCGTCTCGGGCGGGTCGGGCACCCGGCGTTCGCTGAAGGAGACGGCCGAGCCCGACACGGGGTTGTACGGAGGAGACGACTCCCCCCGGGCCGATCATGTACCGGACTCGCCGCGCGGTCGCGGGTACGCGGCGCGTCGGTCGGCCGAACGGGTGCAACGGACGCGCGAACGCCACGGCCGGGCGCGCCCCGCGAGCCCGCGAACGTCCCGCGAGCCCGCGAACGTCCCCGGGGCGCCCCGCCCCGTCAGAGCGCCGTCGCCGTGACCCGCTCGCTCTCGATGCGCTTCTCCAGCGACTCCGGCGCCAGCTCGCCCAGGTGCCGGCAGAGCACCACGGAGCCGCCCGCGGCCAGGGGCGCGTACAGCCCGGCCGACAGTCCCTCCCAGGAGTCGTACGGCAGCCCGGCCAGCAGCCGCGAGCCGGGGCCGAGCCCGAGCCGTGCGGCGTCGAGCCGGGCCTGCGTGACGAGCTGTACGCCGCTGCGTTCCGTACCGTCGACGACGAGGGCCGGCGCGTCCGCGTCCACCGGCGCGTACGGCGCGAAGCGGTCGCCCTGGCCCGGCACCTCGACCGCGTAGTCCGCGTATCCGGAGGGCGGGGCGGGGAAGCGGCGTCCCAGCGGCGCCAGCGAGAGCGCGACCCGCTCCCCGGAACAGGCGAGACCCGCCTCCAGCGTGTCCGGCCCCGCCACCACCAGATCGGCGGCCGCCGGATCGCCGCCCAGCTCGGCCGTCACCCCGACGGAGGAGCAGGCGAGCAGCCAGACGGCGGTCTGCCAGTGCGCGGGCAGCAGCAGCGCGAGCCGGTCGCCGGGCTCGGCGGACAGTTCGCCCTGGAGCAGGTTGGCCGTCTTCGCCACCCAATTGGCGAAGGTGGCGACGGACAATTCCACCCGTTCACCGGTGGCGTCGTCGTAGTAGGTGACCAGAGGGCGGGCGGGGTCCGCGGCGAGCGCGGATCGCAGCAGGTCGGCGGGGGTGCGGTCGCTGGCGTTCACGCCGCACAGGGTACGCGGGCCGGCGCGCCGTCCTGGGCCGTACCGGTGACGGGGTCCTCCGGTCGGCCTGACGCGCCGTCGGTCTCCGGCCGCCCTCCCGGCGCGCGGCGCGTCCGCCCGCTGCCCACGATCGGGCCATGCGTGCCTCACTCGCCTCCCCGATCGCCGTCGCCTGCGCGGCCGCGCTCGCCCTGCCGGTCACCCTCGCCGCCCCCGCGACGGCCACCGCGCGCCCGGCGGCGAACGCCCTGCCACCGGTCCAGGACGAGCTGCCGGGCTCCACCCAGTCGCTGCCACTCCGTCCGCTGGGCGCCTCCGTCCGCACCTTCGGCGCGGACCCGGGCGCGGCGGCCGAGCAGGGCCTGGCCCGACGGGACGTCAGACCCTTCTCGCTCGTCGGCGTGGTCTGGGACGACCCGGCGGCCGCCCTGCACGGCACCGTCCAGGTCCGCACCCGGGCCGCCGCCGACGGCGTCTGGTCGCCGTGGCAGGACGTGGAGACCCACAACGACGAGCACGGGGCCGACCCGGGATCGGCCGAGGGCGCCGGCGGCACCCTGCGCGGTTCCACCGCACCGCTCTGGGTCGGCGACGCGGACGGCGTCGAGATCCGCGTACGGGCGGAGGAGGGCGCCGGGGGGACGGTCCCCCTGCCGGCCGGGCTCCGCCTCGAACTGGTCGACCCGGGCGAGGCCCCCGCGGCACCGCCGCCCCGGACCCGGACGGCGGCCCCGCCGGCCGCCCTGACGGCGGCGGAGGCGGCCGCGAGCGGCGCCAACAGCCGGCTCGCGCCCTACGGCACGACGGTCATCCCGGCCGCCGACCCGGCCCTCGCGCCGGAGGCGGCGGAGCCCGCGGCGCCCAAGCAGCCGTACATCGGCCCCCGGCCCAAGATCATCACCCGTAAGGGCTGGGGTGCCGACGAGAGCATCCGGGAGAAGGGCTTCGTCTACACCAGCACGATCAAGGCGGCCTTCGTCCACCACAGCGCCACCGGCAACAACTACCAGTGCAGCGAGGTCCCCTCCGTCCTGCGCGGTATCTACCGCTACCACGTCAAGAGCAGTGGATGGCGTGACTTCGGCTACAACTTCGCCGTCGACAAGTGCGGAAACATCTACGAAGGCCGGGCCGGGGGAGTGGCGAAACCGGTCCTCGGCGCGCACACCCTGGGCTTCAACACCAACAGCATGGGCGTCGCCGTCCTCGGCACCTTCACCAGCACCACCCCGCCGGCCGCCGTGGTGACCGCCGTGGCCCGCCTGACGGCCTGGAAACTCGGGCTCCACGGCATCGACCCCAAGGGCACCCAGACCCTCGTCTCCGGAGGCGGAAACCTCTACACGAAGGGCAGGAAAGTCACGTTCCACACCATCGCCGGACACCGCGACGGATTCGCCACGGAGTGCCCCGGCGGCCGGCTCTACAACAAGCTCGGAACCGCGCGGACCTCATCCGCGAAGTACCAGGGAAGGCTCTGATGGGGGCACGGAGGCAACCATCTGCATAAACTGACCGGTCATATCGCACGGACGACCGAGACGGGCGCGCTGACCGGCCCCGAAGCAGGAAGCAGAGACGACAGGTGACAGAAGCGATCCTCCTGGTCGGTGGCAAGGGCACCCGGCTGCGACCGCTCACGGTCAACACGCCCAAACCCATGGTCCCGGCGGCCGGCGTCCCCTTCCTGACGCACCAGCTGGCCCGGGCCAAGGCCGCCGGCGTCGAGCACATCGTGCTCGCCACCTCCTACCTCGCCGAGGTCTTCGAGCCGCACTTCGGTGACGGCTCCGACCTCGGTCTGAGCCTGGAGTACGTGACGGAGGAGGAACCGCTCGGCACCGGCGGCGCGATACGCAACGTCGCCTCCCGCCTCCACTCGGGCCCCGACGAGCCGGTCCTCATCTTCAACGGGGACATCCTCACCGGCCTCGACATCCGCGCCCTGGTGGCCACGCACGCCGACTCCGGCGCCGACGTCTCCCTCCACCTCACGCGCGTCGAGGACCCCCGCGCCTTCGGTCTGGTCCCCACGGACGAGACCGGCCGCGTCACGGCCTTCCTGGAGAAGCCCCAGACGCCCGAGGAGATCGTCACCGACCAGATCAACGCCGGCGCGTACGTCTTCCGGCGCTCGGTCATCGACTCGATCCCCACCGGCCGTCCGGTCTCCGTCGAGCGCGAGACCTTCCCGGAGCTCCTGGCCTCCGGCGCCCACCTCCAGGGCATGGTCGACTCCACCTACTGGCTGGACCTCGGCACCCCGCAGGCCTTCGTCCGCGGCTCCGCCGACCTGGTCCTCGGCCGCGCCCCCTCCCCGGCCGTCCCCGGCCGCTGCGGCGACCGCCTGGTCCTCCCCTCCGCCCGGGTGGCCCCCGACGCGAAGCTGACGGGCGGCACGGTGGTGGGCGCGAACGCGACGGTGGGCGAAGGCGCCCGCGTCACCGGCTCCACCCTCCTGGCCGGCGCCGTGGTCGAACCCGGCGCGGTGATCACCGACTCCCTCGTGGGCGCCGGCGCCCGCATCGGCGCCCGCTCGGTCCTCACGGGCGCGGTGATCGGCGACGGCGCCCAGGTCGGCCCCGACAACGAGCTCCGCGACGGCATCCGGATCTGGTGCAACGCCCACCTCCCCGCGGGCTCGGTCCGCTTCAGCTCGGACCAGTAGCCGGAACGGGGGCGGGACCCACCCCGTCCCCCACCGGCGCCCCGTCCCCCACCGGCGCCCCGTCCCCCACCGGCGCCCCTGCCTTCCAGGGGCGCCCCCGCCTTCCGCCGGCGTCCCGCGCTCCACCGGCGCCCGCCTTCCGCCGGCACCCCGCCCTCCGGCAGCGTCCCGCGCCCGCCGGTGCCCCGCCCCCGCCCGGCTACGCTCGTACCCATGGCCGGCCGCTTCGCCCCGAGACCCGCACCCACCCGCACCACCACCCGCGGCGGCGAGGTCTCCGCGCCCACCGCCGGGGCGCTGGACCTCGGCCTCACCCTCGGTCCGCTCCGCAGGGGCCCTCACGACCCCACCTTCCGGGTCACCGACGACGGCTCGGTCTGGCGGGCCAGCCGGACGCCGGAGGGCCCGGGCACGGTCCGCGTACGGGTGCTCGGGGGCGAGGTCACGGCCGAGACGTGGGGCCCGGGCGCGGCCTGGCTCGACGACCACCTCCCGGCCCTCCTCGGGGCCGAGGACGACCCCGCCGCCTTCGTCCCCCGCCACAGGCTCCTGTTGGCGACCCACCGCCGCCGCCCCGGCCTCCGCCTCACCCGCACCGGTCTGGTCCTGGAGTCCCTGATCCCGTCGGTCCTGGAACAGAAGGTCACGACGACGGAGGCGTACGGCTCCTGGCGCCGCCTGGTCCGCCAGTACGGCGAACCGGCTCCGGGCCCGGCCCCCGAGGGCCTCTGCGTGATGCCGGACGCCCGCACCTGGACCAGGATCCCGTCCTGGGAGTGGCACCGCGCCAACGTCGACGGCAAACGCGCCGCGACGATCGTCCGCGCCGCCCGCGTGGCCCCCCGCCTGGAGGAGGCGGCCCTCATGCCGGGCCCGAAGGCCCGTGAACGCCTGGAACTGGTCCCCGGCATCGGCCCCTGGACCTCCGCCGAGACCATCCAGCGCAGCAACGGCGCCCCCGACGAGGTCACCACCGGCGACCTCCACCTCCCCGGCATCGTCGGCTGGGCCCTGGCGGGCGACCGCGACGCCGACGACGCGGCGATGCTGGAACTCCTCGCCCCCTACGCCGGCCAGCGCCACCGGGCCGCCCGCCTCGTCCTGCTCAGCGGCCGGACCCCGCCCCGCCGGGCCCCCCGCCGGGCTCCCCACGACATCACCCGCCTCTGAGGCGGACGGACGGAGCGCGTCAGCGCACCTCGAAGAAGTCCGAGGCCACCCGGCCCGGCCGTTCCCGCGGCGCCGCCGCGGGCCGCCCGATGGCCACCGCCCCCATCGGGTCCCACTCCTCCGGCAGCCCGAGCACGTCCCGTACGACGTCCCGGCAGAACATCGTGGAGGAGACCCAGGCCGAGCCCAGCCGCTCACCGGCCAGCGCGACGAGGAAGTTCTGCACGCCCGCGCCGGCCGCGACGACGAACATCTCGCGTTCGGCGGTGTCGCGGCGCGGGTCGCCGTAGGGGTGGGAGCCGTCCGTGACGAGGCAGGGGACGGCGAGGTAGGGCGCGTTCCGCAGCACGTCACCGCGCCGCACCCGCTTCGCGATGGACTCCTCGGACTTCCCGTCCCGCCGCAGGTCCGCGATCCAGGCGTCCCGCATCGCGTCGAGCAGCCGCAGCCGTGACCCGGCGGACTCCAGGAGGACGAACCGCCACGGGGTGGTGTGGTGCGGGGCGGGCGCCGTCACGGCCGCGGCGACCGCGCGCCGTACCGCCCCGGGGTCGACGGGGTCGTCGGTGAACTCCCGTACCGTCCGGCGCAGCGTCACCGCCTCCCGTACGGCCTCCGAGGTGCCCAGCCGGAACATGTCGTCCTCGGCGGACCGCACCAGCGCCCGCGCCCCCGGCTCCTCGTCCCCGCCGACCACGTGCGGCAGCCCGCGCACGACGGCGACGGGCACGCCGGTGGCCTTGCCCTTCACCAGGTCGCCCGCGGCGGCGAGTTCGTCGGCGGTGGCGACGACGGTGACGTTCAGCTCGTTGCCGTGGGAGTCGGTGACGCCCCGCAGGTCGTCCAGGACCCGCACGCCCGCCGCGCCGATCGCCACGTCGGTCAGTCCGGCGCGCCAGGGCCGCCCGAAGGTGTCCGTGACGACGACGCCGACGTCCACGCCCAGCGCCTCGCGCACCCCCTGCCGGATCCGGCGCGCCGACGCGTCCGGGTCCTCCGGCAGCAACAGCACGGTCCCGGCGGGGGTGTTGGACGCGTCGACGCCGGCGGCGGCCATGACGAGACCCCGCCGGTCCTCGACGATGCGCAGGGCGCCGCGCCGCGCCACCACCCGCACCGTCTCGGCGTCGATGGCCTCCTCGCGGTCGTCGGCGGCGACGATCCGGCCTTCCGCCTTGCTCACGATCTTGGAGGTGACGAGCAGGACGTCCCCGTCCTCCAGGCCGGGGGAGACGGACGCGATCAGCTTGGCCAGGTCGTCCCCGGGCGCCACCTCGGGCAGCCCGGCAAGCCCCCACACCCGGTACGAGGGCACCGCCGGCGCCGGGTCCGCCGTCACCCGCGGACCTCCTCGGCCAGCGTCAGCGCCGCCCGCGCCATCTCGGCGGTCGCGTCCACGTCGGTCATCATCAGCGGCACGGCCCGGCAGGCGATGCCGGCCGCCTCGACGTCCGCGACGGAGCCCGCGTCCACGGTGTCCACCAGCCAGCCGTCGACGAGGTCGGAGCCGTAGTGGCGGGCCACGGCCGCCGCCGTCGACTCGACGCCGACCGCCGCGAGCACCTTGTCGGCCATGCCGCGCACGGGCGCGTCCCCGACGATGGGGGAGAGGCCGACGACCGGCGCGGGGGCGGCCGCGACCGCCTCGCGGATGCCGGGGACGGCGAGGATGGTGCCGACGCTGACGACGGGGTTGGACGGCGGGAAGAGGATGACGTCGGCCTCGGCGATCGCCTCCAGGACGCCCGGCGCGGGCTTCGCCGCCTCCGCGCCGACCGGCACGACGGCCTTCGCGTCGACGGAGGCGCGCAGCTTCACCCAGTACTCCTGGAAGTGCACGGCCCGCTGCTCGCCGTCGACCTCGATCGCCACGTGCGTCTCGACGCGGTCGTCGGACATCGGCAGCAGCCGTACGCCCGGCTGCCAGCGGGCGCAGAGCGCCTCGGTGACGGCGCTCAGCGGGTAGCCGGCGCCGAGCATCTGGGTGCGGACGATGTGGGTGGCGAAGTCCTTGTCGCCGAGGCCGAACCACTCGGGTCCGACCCCGTACGCGGCCAGTTCCTCCTTGACGGCGAAGGTCTCGCCCTCGCGGCCCCAGCCCTGTTCCTCGTGGATGCCACCGCCGAGGGTGTACATCACCGTGTCCAGGTCGGGGCAGACCTTCAGCCCGAAGAGATGGATGTCGTCACCGGTGTTGCCGACGACCGTGATCTCCGCGTCCGGGACGGCCTGCTTGAGACCGCGAAGGAAACGGGCACCACCGATGCCACCGGCCAGAACCACAATGCGCATGCGGACAGTGTGTCAGCAGCGGTCCGGTCCCCCGAGGGGTGGTGGCCGGGGACCGGCGGCGCCTCCCGCCGGCGGCCGGGGAGGGGCGGGCCGGTCAGGCGGTGACGGTCTCCCGGCCGGCCGGGGCGCAGCGGCCCTGGTACGACTCGTGCATCGGCATCTCCGTCAGTCCGGGGAAGTAGACGTGGAGGCTGACGACGGGCTCCAGGGAGTCGTTGACGACCTCGTGGACGTATCCGGGCGCGAAGACCCGCTGCGTGCCGGCCCGCAGGGTGCGCACGCCCCGGTCCGTACGCTCCGTCAACTCGCCCTGGAGGACGGTGAGGACGCCGGAGGAGCGGCCGTGGTCGTGGAGGCCGCTGCCCTGGCCGGGCACCCAGGAGAGCAGCCACACCTCGTAACCGGGCCCGGTGCGCAGCCGGTGGTACCAGCGGGTGGTGGCGTCGTACTCGACGTGCGGGGCCCAGCGGTCGCGGTCGGCGGCGAGCTCGCGGGCGAGACCGGCGAACTCGGCGACGGTGACGGGGTGCTCGCGCTCGGGCTGGAGCAGGTGGGGGACCTCCATGAGGTCCCCGGCGATCTGAAGGTCACTGTCCATGTTCATGGGTGGGGTGGTTCCTCAGCAGAAACGAAGATGCGGTGGGGGGTCACGGCCCGGGGGGCGTACAGGTGACACGGGTGACGCAGGGTGACGCTGGGGGGAGCGGCCGGAGCTCGGGGGCATCAACAGCCGGAACAGCAACAGCAACAGCGCGCCTGGACAGCGCGGCGGAACCCACGGGCGTGGGTCGCGGAGGGCGCTGAGGTCGCTGGCATGCCACCAAAGTGGCCGGAGGGGCACCCGACTGTCAACTCAATGCCCGATTTGGGGGTAATGTTTCACCTCATCCGGTTACCGTGCCCGGAGAAAGGTTTGTTCAGCCCCGGACCAGGCAACATGGCGCAACAGTCGTGCCTGTGGGTACGGCCGCGGCGGGCACCGTCCGTGATCGGACTGTGATCCGGATCGCTTCCCTGGCTGGATCGCAACAAGATCCATGCCCCGTACGTCCTTCTGGACAGAGGCACGACACCACCGGGTCCGCCGGTGGCATGTGTCACGTTTTTGGTGATTTGAACACTTTCCGCATAGGCTTGGTTCCGCAGAGTGAATACGGGGCCCAATAGCAGATCTCGGCTTGACTCGCACAGAGCACGAACTTGTAATTTCACTCGTGTCGTTCGGCCGTTGCGATCACGGCGACATCACGGGACGCAGAGACAGACGAGGGGCGCAGATGACCGAGTTGTTCCAGGAACTGCTGGTCGAGGACGCGGACGAGGAACTCGGCTGGCAGGAGCGCGCGCTGTGCGCCCAGACCGACCCCGAGTCCTTCTTCCCCGAGAAGGGCGGCTCGACCCGAGAGGCCAAGAAGGTCTGCCTCGCCTGCGAGGTCCGCTCCGAATGCCTGGAGTACGCGCTCCAGAACGACGAGCGCTTCGGCATCTGGGGCGGTCTCTCCGAGCGGGAGCGCCGCCGCCTCAAGAAGGCCGCCGTCTGAACCGGCGAGCGGCCGGAAACAGACCCCCACGAAGACCCCCGACGGTCCGTCCCTGTGCACGCCACAGGAGGCGGACCGTTTCGCGTACCGCGCCCGCGCCCCGCTCCGTCCTCCCCGGCGTCGTCCACAGGCCGTCGTCCACAGGGGCGGACCCCTCCCGTCGCAGCCGTTAGTGTGGGCCTCCGTCCGAGACGCTCCCCACGCCCCCCGCGGGCGACCCCGGCCGGAGGGCCCGTAGCTCGATGTCCTCAACTCCTGAGTTCCCCAGGCACGTCGTCACCGCCGTGCTCGTCACCCACGACGGAGCCCGCTGGCTGCCCGACGCGCTCTCCGGGCTGCTCGCCCAGGAGCGCCCGGTGCAGAGCGTGATCGCCGCCGACACCGGCAGCGCCGACGAGTCCGCACAGCTCGTCGCCGAAGCGGTCGGCGCCGACCGCGTCCTGCACCTCGCGCGCCGCACCGGCTTCGGCGCCGCCGTCGACGAGGCCGTCCGCACCGCGCCCCTGCTCGGACCCGAGGACCTGCCCTACCTCAAGCGCCCCAGCGGCTGGGACCCCGTCAGCCGGACCTGGAACGACGAGGCGTACGACCTCCCCGACCTCCCGCACGGCGAACCCGTCCAGTGGCTCTGGCTGCTGCACGACGACTGCGCCCCCGAGCCCGGCGCCCTCGCCGAACTCCTGCGCGTCGCCGACTCCGACGCGTACGCCGCCGTCATCGGCCCCAAGCTGCGCGGCTGGTACGACAGGAAGCAGCTCCTCGAAGTCGGCGTCACCATCGCCCGCAGCGGCCGCCGCTGGACCGGCCTCGACCGCCGGGAGCAGGACCAGGGCCAGCACGACCAGATCCGCCCGGTCCTCTCCGTCTCCACCGCCGGCATGCTGGTCCGCCGCGACGTCTTCGAGGAGCTCGGCGGCTTCGACCGCCGCCTGCCCCTCATGCGCGACGACGTCGACCTCTGCTGGCGCGCCCACTCCGCGGGCCACCACGTCCTCGTCGCCCCCGACGCCGTCCTGCGGCACGCCGAGGCCTCCGCCCGCGAGCGCCGCTCCGTCGACTGCGCCGGCCGCACGGCCGCCAGCCCGCACCGCGTCGACAAGGCCGCCGCCGTCTACACGCTGCTGGCCAACACCCCCGGCCGCGCCCTCCCCTACGTCCTCCTCCGCCTCGTCCTCGGCACCGTCCTGCGCACCCTCGGCCTCCTCGTCGGCAAGGACCCCGGCCAGGCCGTCGACGAGATCATGGGCCTCCTCGCCACCCTGCTGAGGCCCGAGAAGATCCTCGCCGCCCGCAAGCGGCGCAAGCACTCCGAGGTCCCGCCGGCCGAGCTCCGCCCGCTCTTCCCACCGCCCGGAGCCACCCTCCGCGCCGCCGCCGAACAGCTCGTCTCCCACTTCGGCGGGGACGAGGCGGACTCCGGCTCCCGCCACGGCGCCGTCGAGTCCGGGCCCGGCGGCGACGACGCCGACTTCCTGGAGATCGAGCAGTTCGCCCGCCTGAAGAAGGTCGCCCGCAAGCCCGGGCCGGTCCTCTTCGCCCTCCTCCTCGTCGTCTCCCTCGTCGCCTGCCGCAACCTCTTCGCCGGCGGCTCCCTCGCCGGCGGCGTCCTGCTGCCCGCCCCCGACACCGTCTCCGACCTGTGGGGCCGCTACGCGGACGCCTGGCACACCCTCGGCGCCGGCGGCACCCAGAGCGCCCCGCCCTACCTCGGCATCCTCGCCGGACTCTCCGCGCTCTTCCTCGGCTCCACCTCCACCGCGCTCACCGTGCTGCTCGTCTGCTCGGTCCCGCTCGCCGGCTTCACCGCCTACTTCGCCGCCCGCGGCCTCGTCGGCTCCCGCCTCCTGCTCGCCTGGGGCGCCATCGCCTACGCCTTCCTGCCCGCCGCCACCGGCGCCCTCGCCACCGGCCGGCTCGGCACCGCGATCCTCGCGATCCTGCTCCCGCTGATCGCCCGCGCCGCCGTCGCCGCCCACGGCTTCAACCGCCCCGACCGCGGCAGCTGGCGCGCCACCTGGGCCTACGCCCTGCTGCTCACCGTCACCACCGCGTTCACCCCCGTCGTGTGGCCGCTCGCGGTCCTCCTCGGCATCGGCGTCCTCGCCGTCCGCCGCGACGACATCACCGCGTACGGGCTCCGCTTCCTCGCCGCCGTCGGCACCCCGATCCTGGCCCTGGCCCCCTGGTCGCTCACCCTGCTGACCACCCCCTCGGCCTTCCTCCACGAGGCCGGCCTCGACCTGCGCACCGGCACCGCCTCCGCCGTCGACCTGCTCGCCGGCAGCCCCGGCGGCCCCGGCACCACCGGCGGAGTCCTCCTCCTCGGCCTGGTCCTCGCCGCGCTCGCCGCCCTCCTGCGCGAAGAGCGCCGCCTCGCCGTGCTCACCGCCTGGACCGCCGCCCTCGCCGGCCTCCTCTTCGCCGCCCTCGCCAACGGCGCCGACGGCACCGGCTGGGCCGGCCCCGCCACCCTCGTGTACGGCTCCGCCCTCATCGCCGCCGGCATGCTCGGCGCCGAGGGCGGCCGCACCCGCGTCGCCGCCCACGGCTTCGGCTGGCGCCAGCCCGTCGCCGCCCTCATCGCCCTCGCCTGCGCCCTCGGCCCCGCCGCCGCCGCCGTCGGCTGGATGATCGGCGGCGCCGACGGCCCGCTCAGCCGCCGCGACCCCGTCCAGGTCCCCGCCTTCGTCGCCGAGGAGAGCGGCCAGGAGGACCAGCCCCGCACCCTGGTGCTCTCCGGCACCGGCCCCGGCGCGGTCGACTACACCCTGGTCCGCGGTTCCGGCGCCCGCCTCGGCGACGCCGAGCTGACCGCGACCGCCGAACCCGATCCGCGCCTCGACTCCGTGGTCGCCAAGCTCGTCGCCGGCTCCGGCGCCGACCAGACCCAGGAACTCAGCGCCTTCGCCATCCGGTACGTGCTGGTGAAGGACGGCTCACCGCGCCAGATGAGCCGCGTCCTCGACACCACCCCCGGCCTCTCCCGGCTCAGCCAGCTCGACGGCGCCGCGCTCTGGCGGGTCGACCGCGAGATCGCCCGCGTCATGATCGTCCCGCCCGCCGCCAAGACCGGCGCCACGGCCGACACCCTCCCCGTCCCCGTCCCCGCCGGGCCCGTCGAGGCCCACGCCGACGTCCCCGCCGGCCCCGCCGGCCGCGTCCTGCGCGTCGCCGACCGCGCCGACGAGGGCTGGACCGCCACCCTCGACGGCACCGCGCTCACCCCCACCACCGTCGACGGCTGGGCCCAGGGCTTCCAGCTCCCGGCCGGCGGCGGCCGCCTCGACCTCACCTACGACGAGCCCTTCGCGCACACCGTCTGGATCTGGACCCAGCTCGGCCTCGCCGTCGTCCTGGTCGTCCTCGCCCTGCCCGGCCGCCGCCGCGAGATCGACGACGACCTGCCCGAGGAGGAGACGGCCATCCCGGCCCAGGCCACCGAAGGCGACGGCCGCCGCGCCCGCCGCCTGCGCGCCGCCGCCGAGGCCGAGACCGCGGCCGAGGCCGCCGCCGAAGCCGACTCCACCGAGGCCTGGCCCGACGCCCCGGACACCGACCACCAGGCCGCCCCCGCCGCCGCCATCCCCGGCCAGCAGACCGCCGAAGCGGACGAGTGGGACACCGCGGGCCAGGACCCGGCCTACGCCCAGCAGCAGTACGCCCCCGCGTACGACCAGCAGGGCTACCCCCAGGAGTACGCCGACCCGTACCAGCAGCAGGCGTACCCGTACCCCCAACAGGGCTACGACCAGGGCCAGGACTACGACCAGGGCCAGGGCCACCAGGGGTACGACCAGGGCCAGGGACAGGGTCAGGGTCAGGGTTACGACCAAGGCCAGGGCTACGACGCCTACCCCGCCACCCAGGGCTACGACCAGGGCCAGGGGCGGGATTACGACCAGGGCCAGGGTTACGACCCCCAGAACCCCCCGGCGTACGACCCCTACGCCGGCTACGACTACGGCTACCCCCAGGGCGGCCAGGCCCACGAGACCGAGCAGCGTCCCGACGGGAGCAGCAACCAGTGAAGCGCCCCACCCTCTCCCTGATCGCGGTCGCCACCGCCCTCGCCGCCGTCACCGGCTTCGCCGCGCTGACCGCCCCCGGCGAACCCGCCGCGGCGTCCGCCGGCGCCGCGCCGCAGGCGGCCCGACTCCCCGTCGAGCGCACCAGCCTGCTCTGCCCCGCCCCCAGCTCCTCGGAGATCGCCGAGACGCTCACCACCTCGTACACCCCGCCCGGCACCGCCGCCCCGGCGTCCGCCGGCGGCGCCGGGGCCGCCAAGCCCACCGCCGTCCTCGGCGTCGCCAAGAACCCGGCCGCCCCGGCCGCCAAGAAGGCCCAGGCCCCCAAGGCCCCCGCCACCGTCACCGCCCCGGGCAAGCCCGTCGCCTCCGAGGCCGACGGCGCCGTCACCCACGGCCTCACGGGCACCGCCACCGGCACCCTCGCCCCCGGCTGGACCGTCCAGCAGACCACCCTCGTCCCGGCCGGCGCCGCCCGGGGCCTCCTCGGCGTCAACTGCTCCGCGCCCGACACCGACTTCTGGTTCCCGGCCGCCTCCACCGCCAAGGGCCGCGCCGACTACGTCCACCTCACCAATCCCGACGACGGCATCGCCGTCGCCGACATCGAGCTGTACGGCCCCGAGGGCGAACTGAAGACCTCCATCTCGCAGAGCGGCGTCGAGGTCCCGCCCCACTCCACCGTCCCCGTCCTCCTCGGCCCCCTCCTCGCCGAAGGCGCCCAGGAGAACCTGACGGCCCACGTCACCACCCGCTCGGGCCGGGTCGGCGCCGCCCTCGGCTCGGCCACCGACGGCGTGGGCAGCGACTGGCTCTCCGCCTCCGCCGACCCGACGGCCCGCGCCCTGCTCCCCGGCATCCCGGCCGACGCCACCGGCGTCCGCCTCGTCGCCTTCGCCCCCGGCGACTCCGACGCCGACCTGAAGATCCAGCTGGTCACCACGGCGGGCACCATCGTCCCCGCCGCCGCCGAATCCCTGCACGTCAAGGCCGGCATGACCGCCTTCGTCGACCTGCCGGACCTCACCCGGGGGGCCGCCGCCTCCCTGCTGCTCACTCCGACCGACCCCAAGAAGCAGGTGCCCGTGGTGGCCGCGCTCAAGGTCGTCCGAGGCAAGGGCTCGGCCACCGAGATGGCCTTCATCCCCGCCGCCGCCCCGGTCACCGCCCGCGCCACCGTCGCCGACAACCGCGCCAAGGGCACCGCCCTCACCCTCACCGCCCCCGAGGGGGCCGCCCAGGTGAAGGTCACGGCCTCGGCCGGCACGGAGGGCGGCAGCCCCGCCACCCGGACGGTCTCCCTCAAGGGGGGCACCACGACCGTCCTCACCGACCTCGCCCCGAAGGGCGTCAAGGGCTCCTACGCACTGACCGTCGAACCGGTCGCGGGCGGCGGACCGGTGTACGCGGCCCGCACCCTGACCGTCGCGGAGGACGGCATCCCGATGTTCACCATCCAGACCCTGGTGGACGACCGGGGCACGGTCCAGGTCCCGACCGCCCGCCAGGACCTGACGGTCCTCGACGACTGACGGCCCGCCGGTACGGGCTCCCGCACGCGAGGGCCCGTACCGGCGACCGCGGACCCGTACCCGCCCGCACGGCCCCGGACACCGACCCCGGCCCTGCCCGGACGCGCCCCCCGTCCTGCCCGGACCCGGCCTCAGTCCTGCCCGGACGCGCCCCCCGTCCTGCCCGGACCCGGCCTCAGTCCTGCCCGGACGCGACCCCCGTCCTGCCCGGACGCGACCCCGGCCCTGCCCGGACCCGGCCTCAGTCCTGCCCGTACCGGGGATCGACCGACTCGGGGGAGAGCCCGAGCAGCTCGGCGACCTGCTCCACCACGACCTCGTGGACCAGCAGCGCCCGCTCGTCACGGCTCTTCGACCGGATCTCGACCGGCCGCCGGTAGACGACGACCTTCGCCGGCTCCTGCTTCTCGGCCGGCACCGACCCGCCCAGCGGCACCGTCTCGCCGGAGACCACCGGAGGCACCTCCATGATCATGAAATCGACGTCCTGGAGCTGCGGCCAGCGCCGCTCCAGCCGCTCCACCGAGTCCAGGACGAGATCGCGGAAGGTGTCCGCACGGCTCACGGACAGCGGGACCTGCGGCGGCGCGACCGGCCCCCGCATCCCACGGCCGTGCCGGTCGCGTCGGCGGACCCGCGGCTCGGCCGGCGGCTCCCCGGAGTTCCGCGGGGAGCCCGGCTGGCCGGGCGGCACAGGAGTGTCCATCACTGACGCAGCGTAACTCTCCTGGGTCACTCCGCACCGTGGCGAGGACCCGCCGATCGGCGCGTCCGACCCCCTCCGCACCCCACCCCCGCCCGATCCCCTGTCCAAACCTGAACATTCCGGCCGTCCCGAGGAACGATTCGGCACCCGCTCGCGATCGGCCATCTGGCCGCGCCTGACCGGATTCCTTTCTCTCCCTGTCCGGATCGCCCCCCGTGCCACCCCCCTTGCGCCCCCTCCACCGCAGGTCAGAACGGGCACCACTCGAACGGGGGTGGCGGACGTCACACCGCGACACGGTGGAGTGACCTGGGGGAGAGTCGTCGCGGCCCGGTCAAGAGTGCGGTACCGTCCAACGTCGTGAGCCCTGTACGTCGCTGTTCGCGCACCGCGTGCGGCCGCCCTGCCGTCGCGACACTGACGTACGTCTATGCCGACTCGACCGCGGTCCTCGGCCCGCTCGCCACCTACGCCGAGCCCCACTGCTACGACCTGTGCGCCGAGCACAGCGAGCGCCTCACCGCCCCGCGCGGCTGGGAGGTCGTGCGGCTCTCCGACGCCTCCGCCCCCACCCGCCCCAGCGGCGACGACCTCGAAGCCCTGGCCAACGCGGTCCGGGAGGCGGCCCGCCCCCAGCAGCGCGCCGCCGAGGCCGGCAAACCCGGCACGGGCCGGGGCGGCGACCCCATGGAGGTCGGCCGCCGCGGACACCTCCGGGTGCTCCGTTCCCCCGACAACTGACCCCGGTCCCACCGACGGCCGCGCGGCGGGGACGGCTCCCGCCCGCACCCGCCCGGCACCGGCGGCCCCCTCCGGCCGCACCCGCGACGTCCCCTGGCCCCACCGGCGACAGGCCCCCGGGCCGGACGCGGCGTCCACAACCGGCCACCGGCCGCGTGTCCCACCCCCGTCCCGGGTAGTTTGGGCGTTCCGCACACGCGCCGCACACGCGTGCCGAGAACTCAGGAGGGTGGATCCGTGACTGCCGATCTGTCGCAGATCGTGAAGGCGTACGACGTTCGCGGGGTGGTCCCGGACCAGTGGGACGAGGAGCTCGCGGAGCTGTTCGGTGCCGCTTTCGTCCGGGTGACGGACGCCGACGCGATCGTCGTCGGCCATGACATGCGTCCCTCGTCGCCCGGTCTCTCGGATGCGTTCGCGCGGGGTGCGGCGCGTCTGGGTGCCGATGTCACGCTCATCGGGCTGTGCTCCACCGATCAGTTGTACTTCGCTTCCGGCAGTCTTGGTCTGCCCGGTGCGAT
>NZ_JBHTST010000121.1:5882-26766 GCF_042794995.1 Streptomyces sp. NPDC056503 | reverse complement strand
GACTGAGACGGCGGGGCCCCCCGCCCCGGCGGGGCGCGGGGCCGGAGCTCCGGCGCGCGGGTCAGGCGTCGGCGCCGACCCGGGCGGGCGCGGCACTCGGCTCGTCGGCCTCGGAGAGGTCGGCGTTGCGGGTCTCCCGGGCGCAGGCGACGGCGACGACCGTGAGCAGCGCGGCGGCGATCACGTACAGGGCGATCGGGGTGGAGCTGCCGTGGTCGGCGAGGAGGGCGGTCGCGATCAGCGGGGCGGGCGCGCCGGCCGCCACGGAGGAGAACTGCGCTCCGATCGAGGCGCCGGAGTAGCGCATCCGGGTCGCGAACATCTCGGAGAAGAACGCGGCCTGCGGGGCGTACATGGCGCCGTGCAGGACCAGGCCGACGGTCACGGCGAGCAGCAGGCTGCCGAAGGAGCCCCGGTCGACGAGGGCGAAGAAGGGGAACATCCAGGCGCCGACGCCGACCGCGCCGATCAGGTACACCGGCCGGCGGCCGATCCGGTCGGAGAGCGCGCCCCAGAGCGGGATGACGGCGAAGTGCACGGCGGAGCCGACGAGGACGGCGTTGAGCGCGGTCTGCTTGGAGAGGCCGACGGAGGTGGTGGCGTAGACGAGGATGAAGGCGGTGATGACGTAGTAGGAGATGTTCTCGGCCATGCGGGCGCCCATCGCGATGAGGACGTCCTTCCAGTGGTCGCGCAGCACGGCGACGAGCGGGGGCTTCTCGGCCGCGGCGTGGGCGGCCTTGCGCTCCTCGGCGGCGGCGAGCGCGGCCTTGAAGACCGGAGACTCGTCCACGGAGAGCCGGATCCACAGTCCGACCATCACGAGCACGCCGGAGAGCAGGAACGGGATCCGCCATCCCCACGAGGTGAACGCGGCGTCCGACAGCAGCGCGGTCAGCGCCGACAGCACTCCGGTCGCGAGGAGCTGGCCGGCCGGGGCACCGGTCTGCGGCCACGACGCCCAGAAGCCGCGCCGCCGCGCGTCGCCGTGCTCCGACACCAGCAGCACCGCACCGCCCCACTCGCCGCCGAGCGCGAAGCCCTGGACCAGTCGCAGCGCCGTGAGCAGCAGCGGAGCGGCCGATCCGACGGTCGCGTGCGTCGGCAACAGACCGATGGCAAAGGTCGCCCCGCCCATCATCAGCAGGCTGAGCACCAGCAGCTTCTTCCGCCCCAGCCGGTCCCCGTAGTGCCCGAAGACCAGCGCGCCGATCGGCCGGGCGGCGAACCCGACGGTGTAGGTGAGGAAGGAGAGCAGCGTGCCGACGAGCGGGTCCGATTCGGGGAAGAACAGCTTGTTGAAGACGAGCGCGGCGGCGGATCCGTAGAGGAAGAAGTCGTACCACTCGATGGTGGTGCCGATGAGGCTGGCGGCGACGATGCGCTTGAGGGATCCGGGCGGTGTCGGAGCGGTTCTTGCGGCGGCCATGTGCACCACTTCCAGACAGGTACGGGGACGAATCGGTGTCGCCATACCGTAGGAATGTGCAGGTCACCATCGTATGTGGTGGGACACCATAGTTGAGGACGGCTGAATGCGGCCAACCTCTATGACGCCCCCGCGGACGCCGGGTCCGCTCCCGGACGGTCGTACGAGCGCCCGTCCGTCGGGGTGAAACGGCGCAGGTGGCCGTGCCCCGGTCGGCCCCGCGCTGTTCTCACCCGGAGGAAAGATCGTTCCGAGGTGGGGAGGCGACGGCGATGCTGCGGGACGGGGAAGGCGGTCGGCGTACGTGAGCCTGTCCGAGGAGGCCGCTACCAGGGCGCCGTCCGCGCCCGCGGACACCGCCCGAACGGTGGCCGGGGCGCTGCTCGACCGCACCCTCGACGCCCTGCCCGGCGGCGACCGGGACCTTCCGTCGTGGACCGTCGGCGGCGCCGGACCGGTCGGCGTCGACGCCGGGGACGAGCGCGCCGCCCAGGCCGCCTGCGGCGTCATGCACGTGCACGGCAGGGCCACCGGCGCCCCCGCGCCGCTCACCGCGGAGTACGTCTCCACCGTCACCGGCGTGCTCGCCGCGCAGGGCGTCACGGCGGCCCTGTTCGCCCGCGCCCAGGGCCGCCCACCGCTGCGCACCGGCACCTCCCTCGCCCAGGGCGCGCTCCTCACGGTCACCCAGTACCTCGCCGCCGCCACCGTCCCGGACGACGACCCGGCGGCCGGGAACGCCACCGGGCTCGCGACCCTCGTCACCGCCGACGGCGCGCGCGTCGAGATCGAGACGCTCGACCCCACCGCCTGGGCCGGCTTCTGGGGCCGGTTGGGAGTTCCGCCGCGCACGGCGGGACGCGGCTGGCTGCCCTTCCAGTCCCGCTTCGGCACGGCGGTCTGCCCCCTGGCCCGGGAACTCCGCGCCGCCGTCCTGGCCCACCCCCTGGAGGCCGTACGGCACGCGGGCGCCGCGCACGGCGTGTCGGTCGCCGAGGTCGGCGAGGCGACGGGGCCACCGCGCGGCCTCGCCCCCTGGACGATGGAGCCCGCCCTCCATCCGCGGCCGTACCCCCTCCACCCCCGGACCGCCCCGGCCCCCACCGCCTCCCGCAGGGACGCCCTGCCGCTGGCCGGCGTACGGGTCGTCGAGTCGGCCCGCCGTGTCCAGGGCCCCATGGCCGGGCACGTCCTGCGGATGCTCGGCGCCGAGGTCGTACGCGTCGAGCCCCCCGGCGGCGACCCCCAGCGCGCCCTGCCGCCGGTCGCCGCGGGCTGCTCGGTCCGGTTCTCCGCGCTCAACCACGGCAAGGCCGTCGTCGAGGCCGACCTCACCACCCGCCGGGGCAGGGACACCGTCGGCGAACTCGCCGCCCACGCCGATGTCTTCCTCCACAACTGGGCCCCCGGCAAGGACCGCTCCCTCGGCCTGGACGCCGACGCGCTGCACGCCCTCAACCCCCGCCTGGTGTACGCCTCCGCCTCCGGATTCGGCGCCGCCCTCGGCCCCGTCCCGCCGATCGGCACCGACTACCTCGCCCAGGTCCACGGCGGCCTCGCCGCCGCGCTGCGCCCCGCGGCCGAGCCCCCGGCCCCCTCCCTGATGACCGTCACCGACGTCCTGGGCGGCCTGGTCCTCGCCCAGGCCGTCCTCGCCGGCCTCCTCGCCCGCGAGCGGACCCGCCGGGGCGGCCGTGTCCACTCCTCGCTGCTCTCCGCGGCGGCGCTGGTGCCCCGGGCCGGCCGCCGGGTCGCCCTCTCCCCGCTCGACCACCCGCTGCCCACCGCCGACGGACTGCTCTACCTGGGCGCCGGGGCGCGGTCCAGGCCGGGAGAGGTCGCCCGGACCGTCGGCGCCGCCGGAGCCGACACGGTGGGGGAGCGGCTGAGGCGCCGGACGACGGACGCCTGGCTGGCCGAACTCCGCGCGGCCGGACTGCCGTCGGTCGCCGTCCGTACCGACCTGGCCGGCCTCGCCGGCGACCCGGCCTTCGCCCGCGCCGTCCTCCCGCCGGACGAGTGCCTTCCGTACGCCCGTCCCGCCGCTCCCTGGACGTTCACCGAGGAGACCTCCGCGTGAGGCGCCGGCGCTCGATACCCGGCGGACCGGTGACCACGCCCGGCCGTACGCGCTGACGGAACCCGCCGCCGACGCGCCCGGGTCCGTCGCGCCCAGGCCCCTCCATCCCCCCGACCGGTGTCCGGGCGCTCCTCCGTGAGCCCCGGCCGCGGCCGCCGTGCGCCCCGACCCGCACCCCACTTCGAAGGCGGAACCCGATGACCGCGACGTACACCGTGCGGGAGACCCCCTGGCGCTCCCGGAACGGCCTGGAGCTGCCCGACCGGGTGCCGCGCGCCGACCGCAAGGCGTGGGAGGCGCGGGGCCTGTGCCCCGACGCCGACCTCTTCACGCTCTTCCGCCGGAACGCCCTGGCCTTCCCCGGCCGCGAGGCGGTGGTGGACGACCGGGGGACCCTCACCTACGGCGAGCTGTACGCGGAGGTGCTGCGCGTCGCGGGTCTGTTCGCGGAGGCGGGGCTGGGCGCCCGCGACGTGATCGCGCTGCGGCTGCCCAACGGGCGGCTCGCCGCGGCGGCCGAACTCGCGGTCTACGCCCTCGGCGCGGTCGCCCTGCCGTATCCGCTCGGGGGAGGGGTCCGCGACACCCGCTCGCTGCTGGCCCGCTCCAGGGCGGGCGGGGCCGTCCTCGGCGAACCGGGGGACATCGAGGCGACGGCGGAACTGCCCTGGCTCCGCGCCGTGTTCACCGCGTCGCCCGAGGCGTCCGGCGGGGTGGGCGGCCTGGACGGCGCGGTGCCGCGCGCGGCCTTCCGGCCGCCGGAGCGGCCTGCCGGGGCCGCCGCTCCGGCGCGGCTCCTCGTCTCCTCCGGTTCCGAGGCCGAGCCGAAGCTGGTCGCCTACAGCCACCAGGCGATGGCCGGGGGCCGGGCCGCGTACGTACGGGCGCTCGCGGGTTTCCCGGCCGAGCCGCCCCGGTTCCTCGTGCTCGTCCCGCTGGCCTCCTCGTACGGCTCGCTCGGCGTCCCGGTGGCTCTCGCCGCGCTCGGCGCGACCCTGATCACGCGCGAGCGGTTCGACGCCCGCGAGGCGCTCGGGGCGGTCGTCGACCACCGGCCCACCCATGTCTTCGGGGTGCCGACGATGCTGCGGCGGATGGCCGACCTGCCCCGCACGCCGGGGGAGGACACCTCCGCGCTGCGGGCCGTCGTCTCCAGCGGTGCCGCGCTGCCCGCCTCCACCGCGACCGCCTGCCGGGAACGCTTCGGCGTGCCGGTCGTCACCGTGTACGGCTCGTCCGACGGCGTCAACTGCCACACCGTCACCCCGGCCGGCGACACCGCCGGCACCCCCGACCCCGCGGTGGCCGACATCCGGATCGTCCGGCCGGACGGCACGCGCGCGGCCATCGGCGAGCCCGGGGAGATCCAGGCCAAGGGGCCGATGACACCGCTGTGTTACGTGGACGCGCCCGAACTCGACGCCCGCTACCGGACCGCGACGGGCTGGGTCCGCTCCGGTGACCTCGGGGCGCTCGACGGGGAGGGGCGGCTCCGGGTGCTCGGCCGGCTCAAGAACGTGGTGATCAGGGGCGGTTACACGATCAGCCCCGCCGAGGTGGAGCACGAGCTGGGCAGTGACCCCCGCATCGCCGAGGCGGTCTGCGTCCCCCTGCCCGACGAGGAGTTCGGCGAGCGGCTGTGCGCGGTCGTCCGGCCGGTCCCGGGGGTGCCCGCGCCGGCCCTGGGCACCGTGACCGCCCACCTCGCGGCCCGGGGCCTGGAGCGCCGGAAGTTCCCCGAGTACCTCCTGGTGCTCGACCGGATGCCGCTGCGGCCCACCGGGAAGGTCTGCCGCCGCACCGTCACCGCCTGGGCCGCGGACGCCCTGGGCGGCGCCGCGCCGCCCGGCACGACGGTCCGCGTCGACCTGGAAGCAGGCGATTTCACTCATGTGGGCGAAGTAGTGGATTGATTGCGCGAAACGCAGGAATTGCATGCAATCCTGTTGCTGCAAACGGAATCTTTGATTCAACTTCCTTGTGTGGAGTGAATCACAGGGGGACGCATGTTCACAGAAGTCGCCGTGGTCGGTCTCGGCTACGTCGGCCTTCCGCTGGCCCGCCGGGCCTGCGAGGCGGGGCTCGCGACCGTCGGTTTCGACATCGACGCCGAGGTCGTGCGGGGGCTGGACCAGGGGCGTTCCCACATCGAGGACATCCCCGACGAGTCCATCGCGGCGATGCGCGCCACCGGCTTCTGGGCCGGCACGGACCCCGGCATCCTCGCCGGCGCCCACACCGTCGTCATCTGCGTGCCCACCGGCCTCACCCCGACGGGAGAGCCGGACCTGTTACCGCTGACGACGGCGGTCCGCACCGTCGCCCGCCACCTGGAGCCCGGCGTGCTGGTCTGCGTCGAGTCCACCAGCCACCCGGGCACCACGGAGGAGATCGTCCGGCCCCTCCTCGAAGCGCACGGACTGCGCGTCGGCGAGGACTTCCACCTGGCGTACTCCCCCGAGCGCATCGACCCCGGAAACCGCCGCTACAGCCTGCGCACCACGCCGAAGGTGGTCAGCGGCTGCACCAAGCTCTGCGCCAAGCACGCGACCGCCTTCTACGAGCGGCTCGTCGACGAGGTCGTCGTCGCCGCCGGGACGCGGGAGGCGGAGATGGCCAAGCTCCTCGAGAACGCCTACCGGTACGTCAACATCGCCCTGGTCGACGAGGTCGCCGTCTACTGCGACCGGGTCGGCATCGACATCTGGGACGTGCTGCGCTGCGCGAACACCAAGCCCTTCGGCTTCTCGGCCTTCCGGCCGGGCCCCGGCGTCGGCGGACACTGCATCCCCGTCGACCCCCGCTATCTGATGAGCCACGCCGCCGAACAGGGCTTCACCTTCCACACCCTGGGCGCCGCCCGCGCCGTCCTCGACGCCATGCCCGAGCACGTCGCGGGCCGGGCCCAGGACCTGCTCGTCGCGGCCGGGAAGGACCCCGCCGGGGCCAGGGTGACCCTGCTCGGCGTCGCCTACAAGGCCGACATCTCCGACACCCGGGAGTCGCCCGCCTACGGCGTGGCCCGTGCGCTCGGCGCGCTCGGCACCCGGCTCACCTACCACGACCCGTACGTCGAACGCTTCGAGGTGGACGGCGTCCCCGTCCCCCGGCAGCGCTCGCGCGAACAGGCCCTCGCCGGCAGCGACCTGGTGGTGCTGCTCCAGGAGCACGCCGAGTACCGGTCCGCCGACTGGGACACCGCCGACTGCCCGGTCCTGGACACCCGGGGGACGGCGGAGGGCAGACGCGTGGTGCGGCTCTGACGCCGCGTCACGCCCCACAGACCTCCGGTCCGGCCACGCGCGCGCGTGGCCGGACCGAGGAAAGGCAGCCCGGACGCCCGTCCGGGCGACACCCGTGAAGAACTAAGGAGAAAACCTCATGACCATCGCCCAGGAGCGTCTGGCCAAGCGTTTCGAGAAGTGGGACGCGAACGGCGACGGCGTGCTGGAGCCCTCGGACTTCGTCACCGAGGCCGCCAACATCGCCCGCGCCTTCGGCGAGACCCCCGAGTCGGCGAAGGGCGCCCAGCTCCGCGACGGCTTCATCGCGATGTTCGACCTGCTCGCGAAGAAGGCCGGCGCCTCGGCCGAGGGCCAGATCAACCGCGCGCAGTTCCTCCAGGCCGCCGGTGAGGTCGTCGAGGGTGGCCCCGCCACCTTCAACCCCGTCCTCGGCCCGGTCACCAAGGGCATCGTCGCCCTCGCCGACAAGAACAACGACGGCGTCATCGACGAGGCCGAGTTCGCGGCGTGGCTCGGCGCGATCGGCCTGGACGAGAAGGCGGGCCGCGCGGCCTTCCAGCAGATCGACTCCGACAAGAGCGGCACGCTCTCCGAGGACGAGCTGCTCGACGCGGTGCGCCAGTTCCACACCGGTGAGCTCGACGTCGAGCTGCTCGGCTGAGCCCCACCGCAGCCGGAAGCGGCCGGCCGGCACCCTCTCGGGGGGTGCCGGCCGGCCGTCCTTCGTGTGCGGCTCAGCCGGCCGGCAGGAACACCACCGGGGTCTCGGGCTCCAGTGCCAGGGACCGGCCGGTCAGCAGCCGGGACGCGTGGATCACGATGTTGTAGTGGTTGGGCAGGTGGCAGCCGTCGAAGCCGAGCACGCTGCCCACCGGCTCCCCGCCGACCAGCACCGTGTCCCCGCGGTCGACGACACCGCCGTTCTCCAGCTCCACGAAGCCGAGGAAGCCGACCCGGTCCACCCGCGCGCCCGGCGCGTCGGTCCACCGGTCGGTCGTCAGCAGCTCGTGCACCTCGCCCCGGCGGACGCAGCGGGCGGCGAACGGCTCCAGGGTCATGCCCCGGTCCGTGCGCTCGTGCAGCAGCACCTTCACCAGCGTGCCGCGCACCGCGCGCTTGCCGCCGTTCTCGTGCCGGCCGGCGTCGAGCGACGGCGAGGGGGAGGCGGAGAGAGGGGCGGGAGAGGTGGTCATCGGGGCTCCGGTCGGGGGGTGAGGCGCGGTTCCCCGGCGCTCCGGGGCGCCGGGAGACCGGGGGAGGCCTCCGCGGCGTAGACGGCGGCGACCAGTTCGAGCGCGGCCAGGCCGCCCTCGACGGCCAGGGACGGGTCGGGCAGTCCGCGCAGACCGGCGACGTCCCTCAGCACGCCCTCGTACTCGTGCCAGAGCGACTCCTTGAAACCGGGGCGGCCGCCCAGCATGTCCGCGGACAGCTCGGTGCCGTCGTCGAGCCGCACCACCACGTCCTTGACCTCGCCGGGGTACGACCAGTCCAGCTCCACGAGGCCGCGGCCGCCCGGCCCGGCCAGCTCGATCACGGCCTGCCGGTCGGTGCCGGCGGCGTCCCGGGTCACGTCCACGGAGACGACCTCCGAAGGCGTCTCGCCCAGCAACAGGCGTACCAGGTCGAAGGCGTTGGGTCCGTTGTCCGCGACGCAGCCGCCGCCGCAGCGGGCGGGGTCCAGGTACCAGGTGTCCGCGCCGATGTGCTCCTCGATCCGCTCCAGGTACCGCACCCGTACGGACTCCACCCGCACCGGGGCGTCCGGCGCGGGCAGTCGGCCCAGCAGCGCGAGGACCTGGTCGTTGTAGCGGCGGTGGAAGGCGGTGAGGACCGGGACGCCGTACTCCCGGGAGAGCTCCGCCAGGCGGCGGCCGTCCGCCGGGTCGAGGGCGAGCGGCTTCTCCACGCAGACCGGGACGCCGGCCCGCAGCGCGTCCGCGCACACCTCGGCGTGCGCGTGGTTGGGCACGGCGACGACCAGGGCGTCCAGCGGCCCGGCGGCGAGCAGCTCCCGGTGGTCGGTGTGGCAGGCGACCCGGCCGCGGAAGGGGGCCAGCGCCTCCTCGCGCAGGTCGCAGACCGCGGCCACCTCCCACTCGGGCATCCGCTCGGCGGCGGCCAGGTAGAAGCGGGAGATCACACCGAGTCCGGCGACCCCCAGGCGCAGCGGACCGGCACCGGTGGGCGGCGTCACGCGTTCTCCTCCGCGGTGACCGGGAGCCGGAGGCCGAGGGCGGTCAGTTCGGTGTGCAGCGCGGCGGAGAGCGGGACGCCCGACGCGCGCCGTCGCTCGGCGCGTTCGGCCTCAGGGTGGCCCGGGTAGCGTACGGGTCCCTGACCGGGCAGCGGCGGACAGCCGAGGACCGTGCCGAACATCTCCCGGGCGTCGTCGTCGAAGCCGTCGCGGAGCACGCCGGGTGCGATGGCCATGACGAGGAAGCCGATGTCGTCGTCGTCGCCCCCCGGCCTGCCGTCGCCCTCCAGGGCGGTGGGGGAAGGGCCCGTGGCCGCCCCGGGCAGCACGGCGGCGAGCAGCTCCACCGCGAGCCCGAGACCGAAGCCCTTGAAGGCGCCGGTCGCGGGGGTGCCGCCGAGCCAGCCCAGCCAGGCCTCGCCCCGGTCGTAGGCGGCGGCGTCCCGCACCGGTCGCCCGGCGTCGTCGGTGAGCCAGCCCTCGGGGGCCTCCCGGCCGTCGCGGGCCGCCGTACGGATCCGGCCGGTCGGGACGACGGTGGTGCTCATGTCCAGGACGAACGGGCGCCCTTCGAGGGCGGGGGCCGCCACGCTCAGCGGATTGGTCCCGAGCAGGGCGGCGGCGCCGAGCGGCGGGCGGGCGATGCGCTGGCCGCCGCAGTTGGAGGCCACGACGCCGATCATGCCGCGGTCGGCGGCCCGCTTGGCGTGGACGCCCGCGCAGCCGAAGTGGGTGGCGCCCCGCACCGACACGAGGCCGATGCCGCACCGGGCCGCGCGCTCCGCCGCGAGGTCCATCGCCTCCGAGGCGGCCCACAGGCCGAGCGCACGCCGGTGGTCCAGGGCCACGCAGGGGCCCAGGTCGCGCAGGACCAGCGGTTCGGCGAGGGGGTCGGCGCCGCCGGAGCGGAGCAGCGGTCCGTAGAGCCGGGCCAGGTTGAACACGCCGTGCGAGTCCATGCCGGTCAGGTCGCCGTAGCAGAGCGCCTCGGCGGCGAGCAGGGCCCGGCCCTCGGGCACTCCGAGACGGACGAAACAGGCGGCGGTCTCGGCGAGCAGGGTCTCGTACGCGACCGTCACCTCCCTCCCGTCACGGGTCCGGGGTACGGCGGCGTCGGGCAGCGTGGACGTCATGCGGTTCCTGCTTTCTCGGTAGCTACCGGTACGGCGCGGTGCTCCGCGCCGTACCGGACGTCATCGGCGAAGGCGGTCAGCAGCGCGGCGGTACGGTCCGCGAACGCCTCCAGGTCGGCCAGGTCGACGAACTCACCCGCCGCGTGCGCCTTGTTGGCGTCCAGCGAGCCCGGGCCGAACACCGTGGTGAAGGAGGCTTCGGTGCCGTCCAGCCAGATCGCGTCACAGGTGAACCCGGGCTCGTCGTCGGGCCACCGCGGGATGCCGGCGCGGGCCAACAGGGCCTCGCCCCAGGCGGGTTGGGCGCCGAGCGCGGGCAGTCCTCGCTTCTCCCAGTCGAGGCGGGTGATCCGGGCCGCGTCGGCCGCCGTCCGGGCGAAGAGGGGGATGCCGCGGAAGCGGGCGGTGAACTCGCGCAGTCCGTCGTCGAGGGCGCGGGCGAGGGCCCGCTCGGCGGCGGCGCCCGCCTCGGCGGTGGCGTAGGCCAGGTTGAGCAGCAGACTGCCGGTGCCGTGCACCTTGTTGTGCAGCGTGCCGGTGTGCAGCCCCGCCACGCAGACCGTGGGCGGGGGCCCGCCGGAGGGGGCCGGGCCGAGGGCGGCGGCGAGGTGCTGGGCGAGGAAGCCCAGGAGGACGGTGGCGTTGTGTCCGGCCCCGGGCCGGTCGTCGACGGCGTCCTCGCCCTCGACCGAGACGCGGGCGGTGGCGGCGGCGGTGGCGCGGGGCAGGTGGCGCAGCCCGGTCGGCTCGCAGAAGACGTTGAGCCGGCCCACGTGGCCCGCCTCCACCAGCGGCCGGGTGCCGAAGGTGCCGAGCGCCCCGCCCTCCTCGCCGGCCACCGCCTGGACGAGGACCGCGACGTCCCGGCCGATCGCCGGGCGGCTCTCGGCGGCGGCCGCGATCCCGGCGAGCAGTGCGACCGCCGGGCCCTTCGCGTCGACCGCTCCCCGGCCGTGGAACCGGCCGCCGTCGTACGCGGGCGGTTCGCCGCCGGCGACGGTGTCCAGGTGCACGTTGAACATCACCGTGCGCTCCCGGGGCAGCGCGGGGCCGAGGCGCAGCACCAGGCTCGGCTGGCGCTCCAGGAAGGACGGGTCGGCTTCGACCGCGCGGCGTACCGGCCGTGGGGTGTCGTCGCGCAGCACCGTCCCGGGGGCCGGGGAGCCCAGGCGCACCGTCGTGAAGCCGAGCCGGGCGGCGGCCGCGGCGTAGGAGTGGAGGGCGGCCGTCAGGTGGTGGGGCGCGTCGGGGCCGGTCTCCAGCGGGCCCGCGGTGGGCGTGTGCAGCAGGTGGAGCAGCAGTCCCGTGTCGATGCCGGCCGGACGTGGCGGCGGCGGGGGGCCGGCCGGAGCGGGGGCCGGCGCGGAGACGGCGGGGGAGGGGGTGGGGCCGGGCGGGGGCGGGACCGGCAGGGCGGCGAGGGCGCGGGCGGCCCGGACGAAGGGGCGGGCCGTTTCGGTGGCCTCGCCGCGGACGCCCGCGTGCGGGATCACCACGAGATGGGGTTCGAGGGAGTACGCGCCCCGGTAGCCGTGCTCCTCCAGGAGCCGTACGCAGTCGGCGACCCGGGCGACGCCCTCGCCGGGCGGGGTGTAGACGGCCTCGCCGGGGCGGTCGCCGGGGAGCGCGTCCTTGACGTGGACGTGGGCGACGTACGGCAGGAGCCGTTCGAGGAGCGCGTGGCCGTCGTAGCCGTAGGGCACGCCGTTGCCGGTGTCGAAGAGGACGCGCAGCGCCGGGCTGTCCACCTCGGCCAGCATCCGGAGCGTCCGGTCGGCGTCGGAGCCGGCCCAGCCCGCGCAGTTCTCGTGGAGCAGTTCGACGCCGAGCCGCTCCGCGCGGCGGGCCAGCCGGCGCATGCGGTCGATGGCCTCGGCCGCCCACTCCTCCTCGGGCAGTCCGCCGTCGGTCCACGACATGACGCGCAGGCTGCGGCAGCCCAGCACCCTGCCGTGCTCGGCGAGGCGGTCCAGCTCGTCCAGGTCGGCGGAGAAGGGGCCGGTGACCGGGCGGGCCCAGTTGCCGATGCGGGAGTCCAGGCAGACCACGCCGAGGCCTGCCGCGTGCAGGCGCGCGGCGGCCTCCCGTACGGCCGACGCGGAGAGGTCGGCCAGCGCCGTGCCGTCGAGGCTGCGCAGTTCCAGCGCGGACCAGCCCAACTCCCGGGCGACGGCGATCTGCCCGGCCAGCCCGGGGGCGGCCTCGTCGCCGATGCCGGTGATCCGGCCGGTCAGGTCAACGGGCCGCGACACGGGGGGCCTCCTCGTGCGGTTCGCCGGCCACGTCCGCCGCGCAGCGCCGCTTGGCCGCGCCGAGCAGCCGTACCGCGTCGGCGTGGAGGGTGAAGTCCGCGTCCCAGGAGGGGTCTTCGGGCGGGACGGTGGCGAAGCGGGTGTAGGTCCGGTGCAGGAAGGCGGTCAGCGCGTCGTCGCGGAACACCTCCCGGCGCCCGGCGATGTCGAGCTGTACGTGGTCGTCGGCGTCGCTCGGGGCGAAGTGGGCGACGGTGGTGCCGTGTTCGAAGGTGAGGGCGACCCGCCGCTCGCGTACCGGGGCGGTGAGGTCGGAGTGGATGCGGGTGCGCACCCCGTTCGCGTGCAGGAGGTCGAGCACCGCGGAGCCCAGGCCGGGGCGGACCGTCTCCCCGATCCGCAGGTCGGTCAGCCGGGCGCCGGTCGTCTCGGCCGGGCCCGCGAGCGACAGGACCAGGCCGAGGGAGTGCGGCAACTCGACGTCGAACGCCGTGGGATGGCCGTCGTCGGGGCGCAGCGAGCGGGTGAAGCGCGGTTTGTGCTGGGCGACGTCGATGCGGAGCAGCCGCCCGAGCGCGCCCGAGGCGATCGCCGCGCGCAGACGGTCGGCGAGGGCGGAGGCGGGCCAGTGCGCCACGACCGCGAGGCGCGTCCCGTGCCGGGCCACCAGCTCGGTGATCGCGGTCAGTTCCGCGGTGTCGGTGGCGAGCGGCTTCTCCACGATCAGGTCGCGGTAACCGGCGGCGGACAGCTCGGCGAGGACCGGGAGCCGGGTGGCGGGCGGGGTGCAGACGTGGACCACGGCGCGGTCGGGGGGCAGCAGCGCGCGTGCCTCGTCGAGCGTCGCCGTCACGGTGACGCCGTCCGGCAGCGGGGCGCGCCGCCCCGGGCGGGGGTCGACGGCGACGACCGGTCCCCGCCAGAGGTCGGGCGAGCGGTCGCGGGCGGTGCGCAGGGCCCGCAGGTGCAGCCCGGAGCCGGCCCGGCCCAGTCCGATGATCAGAGGCTGCCTCATACGGTTGTTCCATTCGATGATTCGGGCGGGATGCAGCGAAGAATCTCTCCGCCGCGCGCGACATCGGTCAAGGAAATCGGAGGCATGATCACCGAGAAGTATGAATTTCCTTTGCGGGTTCGTGACGTCGATCGGCGCGCTGTTACGCTCGCTCGGCAGGCTTCCAGGGGGCGGGCACCGCCTCGCCCTTCAGCACTCTCGGGCCCCATGACCGGCCCGGTTGACGCCGGCGTCCCGTCGGCCGAGAAGAATTGTTTCCGCGTGACGCGAACCAGCATTCCCTTTTTCTCCCAGGCGAAGACGTTCGAAAAGATCTGGCCAGAGCTGCGGGCCGGAGTGGACGAGATTTTCGCCGACGGCAAGTTCTCGCATTCCCGTCAGGTCGGGCGTCTGGAAAACGCCCTCGCGCGGTACACCGGCGCCCGCCACGTGATCGGGGTCAACAGCGGGACCGACGCCCTGGTGCTCCTCCTCCAGGCGTGCGGGCTGCGCCCCGGGGACCGGGTCCTCGTCCCCGCGTACTCCTTCGTGGCCACCGCCAGCTCCGTCGTCCTGGCCGGCGGGCGGCCCGTCTTCACGGACATCGACCCGGACACGTACGCCATGCGTCCCGAGACGATCGGGGACGAGGCCGCGGACGGCGCCCGGTTCATGCTGCCCGTGCACCTCTTCTCCCGGATGGCCGACATGGCGGCGCTCTCCGCCTTCGCCGCCGACCGGGGAGTGACGCTCCTGGAGGACAGCGCCGAGGGCATCGGCATGCGGCAGAACGGCGTCCACGCCGGGCTGCACGGACGCGGCGGCGTGCTGTCCTTCTTCCCCAGCAAGACGCTCGGCGCGCTCGGCGACGCGGGGGCCGTCCTCACCGACGACCCGGACCTCGCCGACCACGTGGCCGCGCTCCGCCACCACGGCCGCACCGGGCGCACCCTCGCCCACTTCCCCGGCATCTCCCACGAGACCGTGCACATCGGCCACAACAGCAAGATGGACGACCTCCAGGCCGCCGTCCTGCTCGCCAAACTCACCGTGCTCGACGAGGACATCCGCCACCGCGCCGTCCTGGCCCGCCGCTACGACGAAGGACTGCGCGGCTCGCCCGGCATCACCCGGCTGCCCGCGGTCACCGGCGCCCCCGACGAGGTCTTCTACGTCTACCTGATCGAGACCGACCGGCGCGACGAGCTCGTCACCCACCTCCAGGACCAGGGCATCGGCACCGAGACGTACTACCCCCGGCCGCTGCACCTCCAGCCCTGCTTCGCCGAACTCGGCCACCGCCCCGGCGACTTCCCCGTCGCCGAGGCGGCCTCCCGCGGCGCCGTCGCCCTGCCGCTCTACGCCGATCTCACCGAGGCCGAGGTGGACCGGGTCTGCGCGGCCGTCCGCGCGTTCCACACCGGGAAGGTGCCCGCATGACCACCACCAGCGACCGGGACACCGGGACCGCCGCCACCCCCGGCGACCGCGTCCCCTTTTTTCCGCCCGACCTCTTCCACGAGGACCGCGACACCCTGCTGCGGCTCCTCCACGAGATCGGCACCGGAGCCGACCAGAAGTTCATCCTCGGCGACCACACCCGCCGCTTCGAGGACGCCCTGCGCGAGCGGCTCGGCGCCACCGACGTCGTCGCCTGCTCCAGCGGCACCTCCGCCCTCCACCTGATCCTCACCGCCCTCGGCGTCGGCGCCGGCGACGAGGTCGTGGTCCCCGCCTTCGGCTGCGCCCCGCTCGCCGCCGCCGTCCTCCACGCCGGCGCCGTCCCCGTCTTCGGCGACATCGACCCCCGCTCCCTCACCCTGGACCCGGCCGACGCGGAGGCCCGCGTCACCGCGCGGACCAAGGCGCTGATGCCCGCCCACATGTTCTCCGTCATGGCCGACATGCCCCGCTTCACCGCCCTCGCGGCCGCCCGCGGCCTGCGGCTGATCGAGGACTCCGCCGTCGCCCAGGGCGCCGTCCTCGACGGCACCCCCGCGGGGCTGTGGGGCGACGCCGGGCTCTACTCCTTCGTCCAGGTCAAGTCCTTCGGGATGCCCGGCGAGGGCGGCGCCGTCGTCACCCGCGACGAGGAGACCGGCCGCACCGTCCGGATGCTCCGCAACCACGGCCAGGACGGCGTCCGGCGCGGCCTGCACCACAGGATCGGCGTCAACAGCCGCTTCGACGAGATCCAGGCCGCCTTCCAGCTCCACCGGCTCTCCGGCCTCACCGCCCGGCTGGAGCGCCGCGCCCGGATCGCCGCCCACTACACCGAACACCTCGCCGGCCTGCCCGGCATCGCCACCCCGCCCCCCGGCACCGACGGCCGCTGCTACTACGTCTACACCCTGCTCGCCGACGACCGGGACGCCCTGCGCGACCACCTCTCCGCCGAAGGCGTCGACACCCACGTCTACTACCCGAGGACCCTCCCCGAGCAGGCCGCCTTCACCCCCGTCGCCGCCGCCCGCCCCGGCCCCGGCCTGCCGCACGCCCGCGACGCCGCCCGCCGCCACCTCTCCCTGCCCGTCCACCACCGGCTCACCGACGCCCAGGTCGAACGCGTCACCGACGCCGTCCGCGCCCACGCCCTGCGCACCCGCCGGTGACCCCACCCACCCGGACGGGCCGTGCCACCCGCCCCAGCCCCGCACGGAGTACCCCCGCATGACCCCTGACCTCGACATCGCCGTCATCGGCTCCGGTCTCGCCGGACTCGCCGCCGCCCACGAACTGAGCCGCAACGGCCACGAGGTGTGCGTCTTCGAGGCTGCCGACGCCCCCGGCGGCCGGATGCGCAGCGTCCGCCGCGACGGCTACCTCATCGACACCGGGGCCGAGCAGATCTCCGCCCAGGGCTACCGCGCCACCTGGCAGCTGATCCGCCGGGCCGGACTCACCCCCGACGACGTGCCCCGCATCGGCCGCCCCATGGCCGTGTGGCGCGGCGGCCGACCCCACAACGGCGTCGGCGAACCCCGTGCCGTCCTCACCGGCGCCGGACTCGTCCCCGCCGCCCGGCCCTCCCTGGCCCGCTTCCTCGCCTGGAGCGGACGCCGCCGCACCGAGATCGACCACGACCACCCCGAGACCACCCCGCTCGGCTCCGACACCGTCGCCGCCGCCGCGCGCTCCTACCACCCCGACCTCCACGACCACCTGCTCCAGCCGCTCTCCTCCGCCTTCTTCGGCTGGGACGCGGAACGCAGCGCCGCCGCCCCGCTGGTCGGGCTGCTCCTCGCCGTCGGACCCGTCTCCGCGTGGCGCACCTACCGGGGCGGCATGGACCTGCTCGCCACCCGCCTCGCCGCGGGACTCACGACCCGGTACGGCCACCGGGTCGACGAGGTCACCGACCACGGCGACCACGCCCGGCTCACCGTCGACGGCGTCACCCTCACCGCCCGCGCCGTGGTCCTCGCCGTGCCCGCCCCCGTCGCGGTCCGGCTCACCGGCGGACCCGACCCGGCCGACGCCGGATACGTGGCCGCCTCCACCTTCCGGCCCATGTTCAAGGTCAGCTGCGCCCTCGACCGGCCCCTCGCCCCGCGCGGCGGCGCCTACGCCCTGCTCACCCCCGCGTGCGAGGAGCCGCTGCTCTCCTGCGTCATCGCCGACCACCTCAAATGCCCCGACCGGGCCCCCGTCGGCGCCGGCCTGATCAGCCTGCTCGCCTCGCCGCGCCGCATCCCCGAACTCGCCGGGGCGACCGAGGAGGAGGCCGCCCGCAGGCTCACCGCCGCCGCCGAACGCTACGTACCCGGCCTCGGCGACGCCCTCACCGCCACCCACGTCCACCACTGGCCCGAGGCCATGCCCGAGCTCACCCCGCGCGCCCTCGCCGTGCGCGCCGCCTTCCTGCGCCGCCCGGCCCGCGCCGTCGAGTACGCCGGCGACTGGGTCGCCGCCCGGCCCTCCAGCGAGGGCGCCGCCCGCTCCGGCGCGCTCGCCGCCGCCCGCGTCCTCGCCCACCTCGCCCCGCACCGGGGCCGTACCGCCCGGCAGGAGACCGCCGCATGACCCCCCACGACCTGGGCACCCTCTTCGACGAGCTCGCCGACGCGGGCACCCCCACCCGCTTCCACCTCGACCGCCCCTTCGACCTGGCGCCCTCGCCCACCGGCAACGGAGCCACCGAATGGACGGTCCCGGAACTCGCCCTGCTGGTCCAGGAGACCGCCGGCGCGCTCGCCGCCGCCGGAGCCGGCCCCGGCGAACGGGTCGCGATCGTCAAGGCGAACCACTGGGACTACGACCTGATCGCCTGCGCCGCCGTCCGCACGGGCGCCGTCCCCGTGAAGCTCTCCGACCACCTCGCGCCCGAGGTCCTGCGCGTCCTCCTGGACCGCTGCGCCCCCCGGGTCCTCGTCACCGACCTCGGCGTCCTGCGCCGCGACCCCGCGGTGGACCTCGCCGGAGCGGCCCGCACCACCGTCGTCCTCGGCCCCCGCGGCGCACTCCCGCCCGGCGCCGTCCACCTCGACGAGCTGAGCGGCCACCCCGACCCGGGACCCCACCCCCGCGACGACGACGCCCCCCTGGTCGTCGTCCACACCAGCGGCACCACCGGCGTACCGAAGCTCGTCTCCCACACCACCCGCACCCTCGTCCACCACCTCGCCCGCTTCGAGACCCTGCCGACGCCCCGCATCGGTCTGCGCCGCGACGACAGCCTCTTCAACGCCAGCTCCTACGCCCACGGCCGCACCATCTGCTGGACCGCCGTCGCCCCCGTCCGGGCGCCCCGGCACATCTCCCTCGCCTCCCAGGGCCGGCCCGAGACCGCCGACCTCCTGCTGCGCGCCCATCCGCCGACCGTCGTCGAGGCGCTGCCCTCCCACTACGTACGGCTGCGCCCGCTGACCCGCCGCCTGGACAACCCCTTCCGGGACGTCCGCACCTACATCAGCACCTACGACGCCGTGCACCCGCCCGTCATCCGGTCCTACCTGCGGGCCAGCACCCTGCGCCGGCCGCTGTGGATGCAGGGCTGGGGACAGAGCGAGACCGGTCCGCTGACCTTCGCCTTCCACACCCGCCGCTCCGTCGCCGGGGCCGCCGACGGCACGGCGACGACCGTCCGCGACCTCGGACGCCCCGTCCCCCTGAAGACCCGCCTCAAGGCCGTCGACCCCGACACCTTCCTCCCCGTGCCCGCCGGCACCCCCGGCCTCATCCTGTGCCGCACCAAGGCGCTCGCCCCCGACTACCCCGGGGAGTCCGAGCGCTGGACGGCCAAGAGGCACGGCTCCTGGTGGAACACCGGGGACATCGGGACGATCGCCCGCGACGGCAGCGTGCGGCTCCTCGACCGGGAGGTCGACCACCTCCCCGGATTCAGCTGCCTCCGGACCGAGGACATGCTGGAGGACCTGCTCCCCGAGGCCCTGGAGTGCGTCGTCCTCGCCCGGACCGGCGGCGCCGCCCCGCTGCCCGTCGTGGTCACCGAGGACGGCACCCTCGACCCCGTGAGCTGGAAGCGCGCCGCGGACGGCCTCCCGCCGCTCGCCGAGCCCGCCGTCGTCGCCTGGGACGACGTCCCCCGCACCGCCACCGGGAAGGTCCGGCGCGCCGCCCTCCTCGAACGGCTCACGGGCAGCACCGAGACCTGCGGCACCGGCCGCTGGACATGACGGCGAGCCGGCCCGCGCCCAGCGGCTACGTCTTCGACAACGACAGCCCGCACAGCGCCCGCCACCACGCCTCCCTCGAAGGGGCCCTCGACCCGCTGACGCTCGGCCACCTCCGGGAGGCCGGCGTGGCACCCGGCATGGACTGCCTGGAGATCGGGGCCGGTGCCGGCAGCGTCTCGTACGCGCTGCTCGGGCTCGTCGCGCCCGGCGGCACCGTCACCGCCACCGACATCAAGCCGGGCCGGATCGCCACCCGACCCGGACTGACCGTCCTCGCCCACGACGTCGTCACCGACCCCCTGCCCGAGGAGGCGTACGACGTCGTCGTGGCCCGCCTGGTCCTCCAGCACCTGCCCGAGCGGCAGGCGGTGCTGGGCCGGCTGGTGCGGGCGCTCAGGCCCGGCGGACTCCTCCAGGTCGACGAGTTCGACGCCGGACACGAACCGTGCCTCCTGGCGCCCTCACCGGAGGACGCCCGGCTCTACGAGCGGTTCACCGCGGCCAAGGCGGCGCTGATGCGCGCGGCCGGCGGCGATCCCGGCTGGGGCCGCCGGGCGCCCGCCGCGCTGCGCGAGGCGGGCCTCACCGGCCTCCGCATCCGGCCGCACGTCCTGGTGCGCGCCCCCGGCACGCCCGCGCTCGGGCTCCAGCTCCACCACCTCGCCCAGCTCGCGCCCCGGCTCCTCGACGGCGGCTTCGCCCCCGCCGACCTCGACCGGCTCGGCGCGCTGATGCGCGACCCGGGGTTCGCCGCCGCGACGGGCGTCCTCTACTCCGTGCAGGGCCGCCGCCCCGCCCGTACCACCCTCTCCACCCCAAGCTCCGAGGCGACATGACAGACTCCACGCTCACGACGGGCACCGCCCCCGCTCCCGCCCCCGCCGCCCCCGCTGTCGACAGCGGGCTCCGGACCTACGCGCGGCTCGGCAAGCTCGACGTCTACGACTACTACCTGGGCACCTTCATCGCCCTCTCCGCCGTCCTGCCGCTCGCCGGCGCGTCCACCGGGCGGACGGCCGCGCTCTTCGGCGTCTTCCTCGTCGGGCAGGTCTTCCTGCTCATGGCGATGACCGCCTTCGACGACGTCACGGGCTTCCGCGACGGCAGCGACATCACCAACTACGGCCCCGACCACCCGCTGCGCAACGTGAAGCGCAAGCCGCTGGTGGCCGGTGACCTGACGGTCCCCGAGGCGCTGCGCTTCGCCTGGGGCAGCGCCGTCCTGGCGGCCCTGCTGTTCGGGGCGACCGCCGCGCTGGCCCCGCACCGGCCTGCGTGGACCTCGATCGGGCTCGTCGTGCTGTGGGTGGTGACGCTCCAGTACTCGTACGGGGTCAAGCTCAGCTACCACGGCTTCCAGGAGCTCTACCTCGTCGCCCTCGGCTTCGCCCTGGTGATCCTCCCGTACGGCATGGTCACCGGGCAGGCCACCGGCTTCCTGCTGGTCCAGGCCGTGCTCTTTGGCTTCGGTCCGCTGATGTTCGGGGTGTACTCCAACACCAACGACGTCGACGGAGACCGCGCGGTGGGCCGGCCCACCGTCGCCGCCCTGGTGTCGGAGCGCGGCAACGCCCGGTTCATCGGCGCGCTCTCCCTCGCCGAGTTCCTGGCCGTCGCCGTCGCGAGCCTCGTGGGCGTCGCCCCCTGGTGGTTCGTCCTGGTGATGCTGCCGGCCTCGCTGCTGCGGCTGCGCCAGTACCTGCTCGGCTTCCGGTCGGGCGACATCATGCGGGCCCGGCGCACCGGCTTCGCCGTGCACCGGCTCGGGGTCGTCCTGATGATCACGGCGAACCTGCTGGCGGCCGTCACCGCCTGAGCGGCGGCCGGGATAGTGCTGATCGCGGGCCTCGCGGTGCTCGGCGGGCTGCTGACGTTCGTCGTCGCGCAGTTCTCCTCCGGCCTGCCGGAGCTGCAGAAG
>NZ_JBHTST010000121.1:0-5872 GCF_042794995.1 Streptomyces sp. NPDC056503 | reverse complement strand
TGACCCGCCCGTCCCCGTCGAAACCCGGATCCGTCACTCCTCTCCTGCCCGCACCACACCTCGGCACCCCCACGGCGCGCTCGCCGACCCGACACCGGCCCGCCGGACTGTGCTACGGTTTCGGCGTTGCAGTTGTGGTACCCATGAACCTATGTGCGCCTGACCGGAATGCTTTTCCGCGGGCGCATATTTCGTTTTTACCGGCATCTCCGGATGGGGCCTCTGCCTACAGAAGGAGAAGGTCATGGCACAGGGAACCGTGAAGTGGTTCAACTCGGAAAAGGGCTTCGGCTTCATCGAGCAGGACGGTGGCGGTCCGGACGTGTTCGCCCACTACTCGAACATCGCCACCCAGGGCTTCCGTGAGCTCCAGGAAGGCCAGCGCGTCAGCTTCGACGTCACGCAGGGCCAGAAGGGCCCGCAGGCGGAGAACATCGTCCCCGCCTAATCGCCGGACATCCGTCCGTCGCTCGCCGGGGTCCGCACCTTCGTGGTGCGGACCCCGGTTTGTGCTGTTCGAAGAAAGGCAGATCGTTTATGTCCCGCAGGCCCCGGAAGTCGAGCAAGCGAGGCTCCGCTCCCCTCTCGGCTCCTTCCTCGGCTCCGGTCGGCGAGTTCCGCATGCCGGAGAGCGCGACGCCCGCCCTCCCCGCCGTGGACGACTTCGCCGCACTGGACATGCCGGCGGGACTGCTCGCGACCCTCGCCGCACAGGGCGTGACCACGCCCTTCCCGATCCAGGGCGCCACCCTGCCCGACTCGCTCGCCGGCCGTGACGTGCTGGCGCGAGGGCGGACCGGTTCCGGCAAGACCCTCGCCTTCGGGCTCGCGCTGCTGGCCCGCACCGCCGGGCGGCGGGCCGAGTCCAGGGCGCCGCTCGCGCTCGTCCTGGTGCCCACCCGCGAGCTGGCGCAGCAGGTCACGGACTCGCTGGCCCCGTACGCGACCGCGGTGAACCTGCGGATGACCACCGTCGTCGGCGGCCTCTCGATCACCAAGCAGGCCGCCACGCTGCGGCGCGGCGTCGAGGTCGTCGTGGCGAGCCCCGGCCGGCTCAACGACCTCGTCGAGCGCGGCGACTGCGTCCTCGACGACGTCGCCATCACGGTCCTGGACGAAGCCGACCAGATGACCGACATGGGCTTCCTGCCGCAGATCACCAAGCTGATCAAGCAGGTGCGGGACGACGGGCAGCGGATGCTCTTCTCCGCCACCCTGGACCGCAACATCGACCAGCTGGTGAAGCGCTTCCTGACCGACCCCGTGGTGCACTCCGTCGACCCGTCCGCGGGCGCGGTGACCACGATGGAGCACCACGTCCTCCACCTGCAGGACGTCACCGACAAGAAGGCCGTCACCACCCGCATCGCGGCCCGCGACGGCCGGGTCATCCTCTTCCTCGACACCAAGCGGTCGGCCGACCGGCTCGCCAAGCGGCTGCTGTCCGTCGGCGTCCGCGCGGCGGCCCTGCACGGCGGCCGCACCCAGCCGCAGCGCAACCGGACCCTGGAGCAGTTCAAGAACGGCCAGGTCACCGCGCTGGTGGCGACGAACGTCGCGGCTCGCGGCATCCACGTCGACGACCTCGACCTCGTCGTGAACGTCGACCCGCCGGCCGACCACAAGGACTACCTCCACCGGGGCGGCCGCACCGCCCGCGCCGGTGGCTCCGGCAGCGTCGTCACGCTGGTCCTGCCCGAGCAGAAGCACGAGGTCACGAAGCTCATGCGGGACGCGGGCATCCAGCCCCGTACGGCCCGGCTGAGGTCGAGTGACGAGGAGCTGGCCACCCTCACCGGCGCCCGCGAGCCGTCCGGCGTCGCCGTCACCATCGAGGTGCCCCAGCAGGCCGCCCCGGCGGCCTCCCGAGCCGCCCGCAAGCCCGCCGGCGAAGGCGGCTCCCGGCCGCCGCGCCGACGCCGTGGTGGCGGCGGTGGCGGCGCCAAGGCAGGCGCCGGTGCCGAGGGCGGTGCCGGCGGCACCACGGCCGGTGGGCGGACCTCCGCGGGCGGCGGGCGCGCCGCCGCGGCCGGTGGGCGGACCTCCACCGGCGGCGGGCGGGCCGCCGCGGCCGGTGGGCGCGGCACCGCTCGGCGTACCGGATCCGCCGGGACGGGCGCCGCCAAGGGTGACGCCCCCGCCAAGTCCCCGCGTGGCGGCGAGCGGCGGCCGCGCCGGCGCACCTCCTCGCAGGGCGGCGCGTCGGAGCGCTGACCCGCTCCCCTGGCCCGCGATCGAGGACAGGGATGACGGCCGATCGTGTCCCGGGCGGATCCCATGGATCCGCCCGGGTTCCGTTTTTCCGGACGCGGAAGGACGACGTCCGTCTTCGGCCGGTGGGGGAGAGCACGGGAGCACCCGGGGCGAAGCCCTCGCGGAGGCGGACCTGGCGCCGGTGCACGCGCTCCGGCTGGTTCCCCGGGGGTCCCGTGCGGTCCGGGTGGGGACGGAACGGTGCGTAAGTGACTCGGCAGTAGGTTTTTCGGCCGGATCCGAAATGAATACTGGACCAAGTTATTTATTGGCCAGTACGGTGCCGCCGTGTTCCCGAGCCTCGCACCTCCCCTCGTCACCGCCCCGGCCGAGACGTCGGTGTTCGCCCTGCTGCTCGCCGAAGGTCCGCTGAGCCGGGTCGAGTTGGCGCGCCGCACCGGCCTGTCGTCGACCGCCGTCACCAAGGCGGCCCGGCCGCTGCTCGACGACGGCTATCTGCACGAGCTCCCTCCGGAGCGCACCGCCCCGGGGGCCGGACGGCCCGTCAACCCGCTGGCGGTGACGGCGGACCGGGAGTTCTTCGCCGGGGTCAAGATCAGTGCCGACGCCCTCTACGGCGCGGTCTGCGACCTGCGGGCCGGCCTGCGCGTGACCGCCGGCCGTGCTCTCGGCGAGGACCGGGGGCCGGTCGCCGTGAGCGCCCTGATCGAGGAGTTGGTGGACGAACTCCTCGACGCGCGGCCGGAGTTCCGCGAACGCACCCGGCACCTCGGCATCGCGGTCTCCGGTGACGTGGACCGGACCGCCGGCCGGGTGCGCTACTCGGTGCTCCCCGGCTGGCAGGACGTGCCGCTCGCCGAGGCGATGACGCGGGCCACCGGCCTGGCCGTCGTCGTGGAGAACGACGTGAAGGCCCTCACCGCGGCCGAGCACTGGTTCGGCGAGGGCATCGGCACCGAGTACTTCGCGCTGGTCACCATCGGCGCGGGCATCGGCTCCGGACTGGTCGTCAACGGGCGCCTGATCACCGGCGCCTACGGTGTCGCGGGCGAGATGGGACACATCGGCATCGACCCGTCCGGACCCCGGTGCCACTGCGGCCAGGTGGGCTGTGTGGAGGCGGTCGCCTCCACCGGCGCCATCCTCGCCGAGGTCCGGTCCGGGACCGGTCGCCAGGACCTGGACTTCGACGCCGCCGTGCGGCTGGCGCGCGAGGGGGACCCCGTCGCCCGCGTGGTCTTCGCCCGCGCCGGACGGGCCATCGGCACCGGCATCGGGATCCTGGTCAATCTGCTCGGACCGGAGCGCGTCGTCGTCACCGGCGAGGGACTGGAGACGTACGACCTCTTCGGCGAACACATCAAGGACGCCTACGCGGAGCACTGCTTCAAGGCGGCGGCCCGCTGCCCCCTGACGCTGCGTCCGCTCCCCTGGGAGGAGTGGGCGAGGGGCGCCGCGGTCCTCGGCATCGAGGCGCTCTTCCCGTGACCGGCCCGGGGGACTCCCCTCGGCGCCCCGGCCCGCTCCCCCCAGTCTCCCCGGGCGTCCCGTCCGGGGTCCGCACCGCCCCGTTCCCTCACCCCACTCCTCTCGGAGGGATGAACGTGCGATTCACTGGACCACCCCGCCCGCCGGGCGCCCCACGGCCGCCGCGTACGCGTGCCCTGCCGGCGCTCCTCGCCACCGCGGCGCTCCTCGCCGTCGCCGTCCCCGGCGCCGCGGCGGCCCCCGAACGGTCCCCGGTCTCCGGGACGTCGATGGCCCCCGGACCGTCCGCGGCCCTTGCCGCGCCGGTGTCGGCGCCGCTGACGGGCGAGCAGCTCGCCGCCTCCTGGACCGCCCCGCTCTCCACCCGCGACCGGTACGTCGTCGACGCCGACGGCGACCGCTTCAAGCTGAGGTCCGGCAACTGGGCCGGGGCGCAGGGCACCTACGAGGGCAGCGGTGACGTCGGCGACCCGGCCAACCACCAGGCCGACCAGATGTCCCACAACATCCCGCTCGGCCTGGACCGCGTCCCGATCGACCGGATCCTCGCCGACTTCCACGCCCTCGGCCTCAACAGCATCCGGCTGCCCTTCGCCAACGCGCTGGTCCACGACACCACGCCGGTGCCCGACGCCGCGGTCGCGGCGAACCCGCAGCTCAAGGGGAAGACTCCGCTCCAGATCCTCGACGCCGTGATCGCGGACCTCACCGACGACGGTTTCGCGGTCATCCTCAACAACCACACCACCAGCTACCGCTTCTGCTGCGCCCTCGACGGCAACGAGCGCTGGAACAGCGGCCAGACCACCCGCCAGTGGATCGACGACTGGGTCTTCCTCGCCAAGCGCTACCGGGACAACCAGCGGGTCGTCGGCGCCGACCTGCGCAACGAGGTCCGCCGCGACACCTGGAACGACCCCAACTGGGGCTGGGGCGACGACCACGACCTCAACCAGGCGTACGAGCAGGCAGGCAACGAGATCCTCCGGGCCGACCCCGACCTCCTCATCGTCATGGAGGGCATCAACTGGCAGGGCATCCCCACCGACCTGACGCCCCACGGCCGGCCCACCCTCACCCCCGTCGCCACCCTCTCCAACACCCTCATACGCTCCGACAAGCTCGTGTACGCCGCCCACTTCTACGGCTACACGGGCCCCCACCACTCCGGTGCCACCGGCATGGGCGAGACCACCGACCCTCGCTACGAGGACCTCACCCCCGACGAGCTCGTGAAGGTCGTCGACGACCAGGCGCTGTTCGTCACCCGCTCCGGCCAGCACTTCACCGCACCCGTGTGGATCAGCGAGTTCGGCGCCGGAGGCCGCGGCGACCTCGATGCCAGGGAACGCGACTGGTTCTCCCGCTTCACCGACATCCTGGTCCGCAACGACAGCGACTTCGCCATCTGGCCCCTGGTCGGCTGGACCGGCTCCGACGGCAGGCCGCAGGACAGCTGGGCGCTGATCAGCTACAGCGCGTCCGGCGAACGCCTCAGCCTGCTGGAGCCCGGCGACTGGCGCACCCCCGACTGGACCGAGCTCGTCACGGCGCCCTCCCGTTCGGGACCGGTCCCGGTCGCGCCCCGCTGGAACATGCTCGACCTCGACCACACCGACTACGTCGTCTCCGCCACCATGCTGGCCAAGCCCGACTGGTCACCCGGCAACCGCAAGGGCAACTGCCCCGACACCCAGCGCCTCGTCGGCCTCGGCCGCGGCGACAGCCGGGGCCTGTGCACCGACGCCGGGCAGCCGGCGAAGGCCGGCGGGGAGTGGACGGTCGTCACCGACGAGCGGTACGTCAAGGGCGGTGACTGGGCCAGTGGTTACAACAAGCTCCAGTGCCCCGACCGGAGCTTCGCCGTCGGCTACAGCGTGAAGGACGACGCCATGGCGGCCCTCCTCTGCGCCCCCGCCGCCACGGCCCTGCCCACCACGGGCCGCGTGCTCTGGTTCGACCGGGGCGACAACCGGCCCGCCGTCGGAGGATCGAACGCCAGCGACTGGGCGCCCGGACAGTACAAGGGCCAGTGCGGCGACCACGAGTACGTCGCCGGTGTCGCCTCCACCTGGAAGTGGCTGCACTACGGCGTCCCCGACGCCCTGCTGTGCCGCCCGCTGGCCTGACACGCCGCACGGCCGAGGCCTCCGCCCCCGGGACCCCGGGC
>NZ_JBHTST010000120.1:0-26842 GCF_042794995.1 Streptomyces sp. NPDC056503 | reverse complement strand
GGGGGGGGGGGGGGGGGCCCCCGGGCCGGGGGGCGGGCCGCCCCCACCCCCACCCCCCTCCACGAAGCGAGGAACGATGAGAACCCCCACCTGGCGATCACGGTGCCTGAGCGCCGCGATCGCGACGAGCCTGCTGGCCCTGGGCGGTCCCCTGATGGCCGCCCACGCGGCCGGCGGACCCAACATCGCGCTCGGCGACGCCGCCTCCTCCAGCAGCGCGCAGTCCGGCTACTCCGCCGGCAGCATCACCGACGGAAACCAGGGCACGTACTGGGAGAGCGCCGGCACCTCCCTGCCCCAGTGGGTGCAGGCCGACCTCGGCACCGCCACGCGTGTCGACGAGGTGGTGCTGAAGCTGCCCGCCGGCTGGGAGGCCCGGAACCAGACCCTGTCCGTCCAGGGCAGCGCGGACGGCACCAGCTTCTCCACCCTGAAGGCCTCCGCCACCTACACCTTCAGCCCCGGCTCGGCCAACACGGTCACCGTCGCCTTCCCGGCGACCCAGGCCCGCTTCGTCCGGGTCAATGTCACCGCCAACACCGGCTGGCAGGCCGCCCAGCTCTCCGAGCTGGAGGTGCACGCCGCCGAGGGCTCCTCCGCGAACCTCGCCGCGGGCAAGACCCTCACCGCCAGCAGCCACACCGAGGTGTACGGCGCGCCCAACGCCAATGACGCTAACCGGGCCAGCTACTGGGAGAGCGGCAACAACGCGCTGCCGCAGTGGCTCCAGGCCGACCTCGGCGCCTCCGTCGCCGTCAACCGGGTCGTCCTCAAGCTGCCCGCCGGCTGGGGCGCCCGCAGCCAGACCCTGAAGATCCAGGGCAGTACGAACGGCACCGACTTCACCGACCTGTCGGCCTCCCGGGCGTACGCGTTCGACGCGGGCAACGACAACACCGCGACGATCACCCTGGACTCCACCACCACCCGCTACGTGCGCGTCCTGGTGACCGCCAACACCGCGCAGCCCGCCGCCCAGATATCCGAACTGGAGATCTACGGCCCGGCCACCGGCGACACCCAGGCCCCCACCGCCCCCGCGAACCTGGCCTACACCCAGCCCGCCACCGGCCAGGTCAGGCTCACCTGGAACGCCTCGACCGACAACACGGGCGTCACCGCGTACGACGTCTACGCCAACAACGTCCTGCTGACCACCGTCGCGGGCGACGTCACGACCTTCACCGACAACCGTCCGGCCGACCAGACCGTCTCGTACCGGGTACGGGCCAAGGACGCGGCCGGCAACCAGTCCGGGGACAGCAACACCGTCACCCGCGTGGGCGACGGCGGGGACACCCAGGCCCCCACCGCCCCCGCGAACCTGGGCCTCACCGAACCCGCGAGCGGCCAGGTCAAGCTCACCTGGACGGCCGCCACCGACAACCGGGGCGTCACGGCGTACGACGTGTACGCCAACAACGTCCTGCGCGGCAGCGTCGCGGGCAACGTCACCACCTACACCGACACCCAGCCGGCGAGCGCCACGGTCGCCTACCACGTGGTGGCCAAGGACGCGGCGGGCAACACCTCCGTCGCCTCCAACAGCGTCACCCGCAACGGCACCGGCGGCACCGGCTCCAACCTCGCCGTCGGCAAGGCGATCGAGGCGTCCTCGGCGACGGGGAACTTCGCCGCGGCCAACGCCAACGACAACAGCACCGCCACCTACTGGGAGGGCGGGGGCGGCGCCTACCCGCAGACCCTCACCGTCAAGCTCGGCGCCAACGCCGACGTCGACCGGCTCGTGCTGAAGCTCGACCCGGCCCAGGCCTGGCAGGCCCGCACCCAGACCCTGGAGGTCCTCGGCCGCGAGCAGAGCGCCACCGGCTTCACCAGCAAGGTCGCGGCCAAGAGCTACTCCTTCGACCCGGCGAGCGGCAACACGGTCACGATCCCGCTGACCGCGCGGCTCGTGGACGTCCAGCTGAAGTTCACCGCCAACACCGGCGCGCCCGGCGGCCAGATCGCCGAGTTCCAGGTCGTGGGCGTGCCCGCGCCCAACCCGGACCTGACCGTCACCGGACTGTCCACCACGCCCGCCACGCCCGAGGAGGACGACGAGATCACCGTCTCGGCGGTCGTCCGCAACGACGGCTCCGCGCCCGCGGCGGCGAGCAAGGTTGCCGTCCGCCTCGGCGGCACCAAGGTCGCGACCGGGCAGGCCCCGGCGCTGGCCCCCGGCGAGCAGGCCACCGTCCCCGTCTCCATCGGCGTGCGCGCCGCGGGCTCGTACGAGCTGAGCGCGGTCGCCGACGAGGCGAACGAGGTCCTGGAGCAGAACGAGACCAACAACGCCCACACCCGGTCCACCGCCCTCGTGGTCAAGCCGGTCGCGAGCGCGGACCTCGTCGCCACCTCGGTGACGACCGTCCCGTCGAGCCCGAGCGCCGGCGACGCCGTCACGTTCAAGGTCGCGGTCAGGAACCAGGGCACCGAGCCGAGCACGGCCGGCAGCCACGGCGTCACGCTGGAGCTGGTCAACGCGCAGGGCGGCGTCGTCAAGTCGCTGACCGGGGCCCACGCCGGAGCGCTGGCGGCCGGGGCCACGGCCGAGGTGAGCCTCGGCACGTGGACCGCCGTGAACGGCTCGTACACCGTCCGGACCGTCCTCGCCGACGACGCGAACGAGCTCCCGGTCAAGCGCGGGAACAACACCCAGACGCAGCCGCTGTTCGTCGGACGCGGCGCGAACATGCCGTACACGATGTACGAGGCGGAGGACGGCACCGCCGGCGGCGGAGCCGCCGTCGTCGGCCCCAACCGCACCATCGGCGACGTCGCGGGCGAGGCGTCCGGCCGCAAGGCCGTCACCCTGGACGCGACCGGCGAGTACGTCGAGTTCACGACCCGTGCCGCGACCAACACCCTGGTCACCCGCTTCTCGATCCCGGACGCCCCGGGCGGCGGCGGCATCAACACCACCCTGAACGTCTACGTCGACGGCGTGTTCAAGAAGGCGCTGCCGCTCACCTCGAAGTACGCCTGGCTGTACGGTGCCGAGGCCGGCCCCGGCAACGACCCGGGCTCCGGCGCCCCGCGCCACATCTACGACGAGGCGAACCTGATGTTCGGGGAGACCATCCCCGCCGGCAGCAAGATCAAGCTCCAGAAGGACTCCGCGAACTCGGCCGCGCACTACGCGATCGACTTCGTGAACCTGGAGCAGGTCGCCCCGGTCGCGAACCCGGACCCGGCCACCTACACGGTGCCGGCCGGCTTCACACACCAGGACGTGCAGAACGCGCTCGACAAGGTCCGCATGGACACGACCGGCAAGCTCGTCGGCGTCTACCTGCCGCCGGGCGACTACCAGACGTCGAGCAAGTTCCAGGTGTACGGCAAGGCCGTCAAGGTCGTCGGCGCCGGACCGTGGTACACGAAGTTCCACGCGCCCACCACACAGGACAACACCGACATCGGCTTCCGCGCCGAGGCCACGGCGAACGGCTCGCTCTTCAAGGGCTTCGCCTACTTCGGCAACTACGTCACCCGCATCGACGGCCCGGGCAAGGTCTTCGACTTCGCGAACGTCGCGGATGTCGTCATCGACGACATCTGGAACGAGCACATGGTGTGCCTGTACTGGGGCGCCAACACCGACCGGGTGACGATCAAGAACTCCCGGATCCGGAACATGTTCGCCGACGGCATCAACATGACCAACGGCTCGACGGACAACCTGGTGTCCAACAACGACGCCCGGGCCACCGGCGACGACAGCTTCGCGCTCTTCTCGGCGATCGACGCCGGCGGCGCGGACATGAAGAACAACGTCTACGAGAACCTCACCACCACGCTCACCTGGCGGGCCGCCGGCGTGGCCGTCTACGGCGGCTACAACAACACCTTCCGCAACATCCACATCGCCGACACCCTCGTCTACTCCGGCATCACCATCTCGTCGCTGGACTTCGGCTACCCGATGAACGGCTTCGGGACCGTCCCGACGAACTTCGAGAACATCTCGATCGTCCGGGCGGGCGGCCACTTCTGGGGCAACCAGTCCTTCCCCGGCATCTGGATCTTCTCCGCCTCGAAGGTCTTCCAGGGGATCCGGGTGAGCCACGTCGACATCGTCGACCCCACCTACAGCGGCATCATGTTCCAGACCAAGTACACACCGGTTCGCAGCCGGAGAACCCGGTGAAGGACACCGTCTTCACCGACATCTCCATCACGGGCGCGAAGCGGAGCGGCGACGCCTGGGACGCCAGGTCCGGCATCGGCATCTGGGCCAACGAGATGCCCGAGCCCGGCCAGGGCCCCGCCGTCGGCGAGGTGACCTTCAACTGCCTGCGCATGCAGGACAACGCCGAGAACATCCGGAACACCACCGGCTTCAAGATCAACATCAACCCCTGCTGACCGGGCCCTGCCCCGCGACGAGAGGCCGGCGCCCCCGCATCCAGCGGGGGCGGCGGCCCCGTCCGTTCGCCCGCGCGGCAGGCCGGGACGATCGTCGGCGGTGAGCCCGGCACGACGTTCCCCGCGGCTCTCCAGGAGTACCGCGCCCGAGCCGTCGCCGGCCTCTCCCCGCTCATCATCCACCGTGAGGGTGAACCTCACGCGTTCGCCCGAAGGGGACCACACAGTGAGAAGTGCCCTGTTCCGCCGCGGTCGCCGCGCCTCCGCGGCCACGCTCCTCGCGTTCGCACTGACCGCCTGCGGCACCGGTGACCACGACGGCGGCGCTTCGCAGGGCAACGGCGACTCCGACCCGACCACCCTGCTGGACCCGGAGACGAAGGTGTCGATCACGATCGACTGCATGCCGCCGGCGGCGAAGGCGGCCGAGCTGAAGGAGTGGAAGGAGGACGTCGCCGAGTTCAACAAGACGTACCCGAACGTGACGATCGAGGGGCGTTCCACTCCGGGGCAGTGTCTGGAGCCGCCGCGGTTCACCGCGATGCTGAAGGCCACGTCGCAGCCGGACGTCTTCTACACCTACTTCACCGACCTGCCGCAGGTCCTCGCGGAGGACGGCGCCGCCGACATCAGCGCGTACGTGCACCCGTGGTCGGTACCGCTCCTGAAGGACATCAACCCGGACGTCCTGGACTCCCTGAGACACAAGGGCCGGCTCTACGGCCTGCCCACCAGCAACTACACGATGGGCCTGCTGATCAACCGCAAGCTCTTCAAGGACGCCGGCCTGGACCCCGACGCCCCGCCGCGCACCTGGGACGAGGTCCGGGCCGCCGCGAAGAAGATCGCGGCTCTGGGCGAGGGCGTCTCCGGTTTCGGTGAGTACTCCGCGGGCAACACCGGGGGCTGGCACTTCACCGCCCAGATGTACAGCCTCGGCGGTGACATCGTCGACGCCGGCGGCACGAAGGCGGCGTTCAACAACGAGCTGGGCAAGCAGGTCGCGAAGAACCTCCACGCCATGCGCTGGGAGGACGACAGCATGGGCAAGACCCAGCTGCTCAAGTGGGGCGACCTGCAGAAGCAGATCGCCACCGACAAGCTCGGCATGTTCCTCGCCGCGCCGGACGACATCGCGTACATGGTGCAGCAGCTGGGCGCGAAGTACGAGAACTTCGGGATGGGTCCGATCCCCGGCGGCAAGAACACCCTCGCGGGCGGCAACAACTACATGATCAAGAAGGGCATCTCGCCCGACAAGATCAAGGCGGCCGTCGCCTGGCTCACCTTCAAGTTCGCCACCGTCGGCAAGGGCCAGTTCGACTGGGCCCGCACCAGGGCCGACGGCCTGCCGGTCGGCGTCCCCCAGCCCAACTTCTGGATGGGCGGTTCGAAGACCGAGGACGACGCCTCCCGCGTGGAGAACGCCACCATGCCGGTCGCCAACTTCAAGGCCTTCATGGACAGCCCGGTCCCCGGCAAGGCCGAGCCGCCGAAGGCGCAGGAGGTCTACGAGGTCCTCGACGACGTGATGTCCGGCATCCTCACCGACGAGGACGCCGACATCGACGAGCTCCTCTCGACCGCCGAGACGCGGGTCGACCGGATCCTGGCCGATCAGTAGCGGTACCACGGCGAGGCGCGAGGAGACCGCCCACGTCGTCCGGGCGCGCGCCGTCCGGGCGGGACGTCAGCCGAGACGGACGGCGAGCATGCAGGCGTCGTCCTCGAGGCCGGCCTGTTCCGGGTCGGCGAGGATCTTGTCGACGAGGTCCTGGGGCGTCGAGTCCGCGAAGCGGGTGGCGAGGCCGGCGAGGCGGTCGATGCCCTTGGTGACGTCCTCTCCCCGGCGCTCGACCATGCCGTCGGTGTAGAGGAGCAGGAGGTCCCCCTGCCGCAACGGCGTCGTCGTGGTCTCGTACGCGTATCCCGGAAGGGCCCCGAGCAGCGGGCCGCGGTCGTCGGTGAGCAGGGGAGCGGCTTCCCCGTCGCGCAGGAGGAGGGGGGCGGGGTGGCCCGCGTCGGCCCAGCGGAGGTTGCGGGCCTCGTCGATGTGGCCGGTGACGACGGTGGCGGTCTGTTCCGCGGGGTCGCTGCAGAGGAGCTCGTTGAGCCAGGTCGTGATCTCGCCGGCGGAGGCGCCGGTCTGGGCGAGGCCGGCCAGGGCGTGACGCTGCTGCGACATGCGGGCCACCGCGTCCAGGCCGTGGCCCGCGGCGTCGCCGATGGCGACGAGGACCCTGCCGTCGGGCAGGAGCCTGCACTTGTACCAGTCCCCTCCGACGGCCGCGTCCGCTTCGGCGGGCCGGTACGAGGCCGCCACGGCCAGCCCGACCGCGGCGAGGGCCTCGGAGTGGGTCGGCAGCAGCGCCTCGCGCAGGGCGTCCGCCACCCGTCGCTCGGCCTGCGCCTGGCGCCGCAGCCGGTCGGACTCGCGCTCCGTCTCGGCGAGCCTGCGGCGGCTGCGCATCTGCGGGGTGAGGTCGCGGGCCACGAGGTTCACCGCCCACGGCCGTCCGTCGGTACCGGCGACCGGCCGCCCGAGGAGGTCGAGCGTACGGACCTCGCCGAGGACGAGGAAACGGATGCGGGTCCAGGCGGGTTCCTCCCCGGCCAGGACGGAGGTGAGGAACTCGGAGAACGCGGTGAGGTCGCCCGGCAGCAGCGCGTCGCAGAGCTGGTCCAGCGTCCAGGGCATCCGGATCTCGGCGTGGAAGATCCGGCTCAGCCCCTCCGACCAGGTCACCCTGCCCGACAGCAGGTCCCAGTTGCCCCAGCCGAGGGAGGCGAGGAACTGGGCGTCGATCGTCAGGAGCTCGGTCTGGCTCTGCACCGGCCGCCAGGTGGCGAGGACCTGCTCGCCGCAGCGCGCGGCGGAGTAGAGGAGCGGGGCACGGTGGAGCCGGCCCAGACGCTGCTCGGTGTAGTCGACCACCCGGCTCTCCAGCGGCCCGCCGCCCGCGACCACGTCCGAGAGCCCCGCGAGGAGCCCGCTGGAGGCCGCGCCCGGCCGGGCCTCCAGGAACCGCTGCCCGACCTGCCGGTCCGGCGCCTCCAGCCACTCGGCGGAGCGGATCCTGTTGCCTGCGACGATGCGGAAGTCCAGGACCGCCCCCGTCTCGTCGTGGACCGGCTCCAGCAGGACGGCGGAGGCGGGAATCGCGTCGAGGACGGAGCAGGTGCCGGTGGCGTCGGGGTCGTGGACGCTGCAGAGGCAGTTCGCCCCCGACGTGTCACGAGCCGGCAGCGTCGGCCCGGGGGCGAGCGTCCGGACGGGAGTGGTGACCTCCGCTCCCGGGGCGGGGGTGACGGGCCCTTCCGCGGTGCGGCGGACCGCTGACCTCAGGCTGGAGATCTCGTCCCCTATGAGGGTCTTGAGCTCTTCGACGGTGTCGGGCAGCGGAAAGCCCATGATCGCCTCCCGGGGCCGGTGGGCGTCCCTCGGGGCCGGTGGCCCGGACCCGCCGCCACCGACTCTCCCGGGCCCCTGCCCGCCCGCGGCGCCATCATGCGGACGAACCGGACGAGCCGGACGAGACCCACACGGGTGCCGACCACGTCCTGGCACCGGCCACCTGCTCGACGCGCCCACCGTGCCGCGCCCGGCCGCCGGACCTACGGTGGCCCCATGACCGACCCGGAGAAGAACAAGGCCACGGCCGAAGCGTTCTACGACCTGATGTTCAACCAGTGCCGCCCCGCCGAGGCCGTCGACCGGTACGTCGGGGCCACCTACATCCAGCACAACCCCCACGTCGGCGACGGCAAGCAGGCGTTCGTCGACTACTTCGAGCGCATGGCGGCCGAGTACCCGGGCAAGCGCGTCGAGTACAAGCGGGCCTTCGCCGACGGCGACCACGTCATCCTGCACTGCCACCAGACCTGGCCCGACGAGGAGTACGCCGGCATCGACATCTTCCGCTTCGACGCCGACGGGAAGATCGTCGAACACTGGGACGTCCTCCAGGTCGTCCCACCCGCCTCCGAGAACGACAACACCATGTTCTGACGCACGCGAAGGCCCCCCGGACCCGCCGCGCGGGTGGAAGGCCGGGTCAGTACCAGGGGCGGGCGTCATGCCGGGGCAAGGGCCGTAGCGCCGGCCAGCGGACGAGCAGGCGGTCGGCCAGGGCGGAACCGAGACGGCCGAGGGCGTGCAGGTGATCGTGGTCGCGGGTCATGTCGGCGACCACGTTCAGACGGTGGACGAGCCGCTCGCGGGCGGACGCGTGGCCCCACGCGAAGTCCTCGGCGGGCACCCGGGCGAGTTGGTCGGCCGTCCCGCGGTGGGCCCGCTCCACGAGCGCGTCGCCCCGGATCAGCCAGCCCGCGCACGCGTCGGCGAGGTCGCCCGGCAGGTCCTCGCCGGTGACGCCGCGCCAGGTGGACCGGTAGACGTCCTCGACTTCCGCGAGCGGGGTCGCGGTGACCGACAGGGCGCACCAGCAGGTGGGGAAGCCGATGCGGAAGTAGGCGAGTTCGGTCAGGCCGTTGCCGAGCGAGGCCTGCTCGAAGTCGACGAAACGGACGCCGTCGCCGGTGCGCAGGTCATTGCCGGGGCAGGGGTCGCCGTGCAGCAGCGCATGGTGCGCGGTGGGGTCCAACCGGTCCAGGAGGCCCGCGAGTTCGTCCGGGACCGTGGGCGGGACCGGCACGTCGAGCGCCCTGGCCAGGGCGAGGAAGGACTCCGCGTCGGCGGCCGTGGGCCCGGACCAGACCGGTACCGCGCCCGCGTCGGCGGGCCCGGTCAGGGCGTGCAGCCGGGCCAGCGATTCGGCGTACCCCGGCATCCAGTCGTCCGTCCTGCCGAGGTCGTCCAGGTGCTCGAGGACCATCACCCGCGAGGGCGCGTCGACGGCGAACACCGCCGGGGCGACGGCGGGCCCGGAGGCCCGCCCCGCCAGGCGCAGCCCGGCGACCTTCCGCGCGAAGCGCGTGTCCGCGTCGGCGCTCGCGTCCCCGTCGTCGGTGATCTGCTTGACGACCACCAGCCGCCGGTCGGCCAGTCGCACCCGCCACACCCGTGACCGCGGGCTGCTGTCCAGGAGTTCGGCCTGCTCGGGCACGCCCACGGCGGAGAGCAGCGCCTCATGGAACGGAACGCGGTGCGACATGCCGATGAGCGTAGCCGCAGCCGCACACGCGCCTGGCCACAGCGCTGCGCGGGCGTAGCCGCGGTCGTGCGCGGGCCGGGCGAGCGCGAGCGACGGGCTCGCCTCCGGGCGGCCCTGTTCCGCCCCATGCGGAGGAATTGCCAGAAATGCACCTTGATCATGCGATGTACTTTTCATGTAACTATTGACGTATTTAGCCGGTAGGTGGAGACTCGAATCGAGACCTTCCGCCCCAGGAGCAGGCATGACTCCCCTTCCCGCGCCGCAGTCCCTCCAGTTCCCCTCCACTCCTCCGGGAGCGGAACGCATGCACGTGGCAGTCGGAGAGGGCGGGACCGTCCGGCTCGGCGGGGAGATCGACATGGACGGCGCCGAGTACCTGGAAACGGTCCTGGCGCGGATCCTGTCCGGCCGCGAGGCCGGCGCACCGCTCACCCTGGACATGTCCGCGGTGACCTTCTGTGACTCCACCGGCCTCAACACGCTCCTGCGGATCCGGCTCGCCGCCGAACACCGAGGGAGCCGGCTGTCGATCACCGCGGCAAGCGCGCAGGTGACCCGCCTGTTCGAGCTGACCCGCACCGGTGATCTCCTCGGCTTCACGGCCGTACCCACCCGGGAGACGTCATGAACCGCGCCCCCTCGGCCAGGTCGAGCCGCTGCCCGCCGACGCCGGATTTCCCGCGGACGGCGCACTCGCCGCGGCCCACGCGGCCGATCCCGACAGCCGCGCCGCCGCGGACGTCCCGGGCCTGCGTTCCGCCCCGGCGGCCGGCCTGGAAAGCGTCTTCCAGGCCGCCGGCCTGACCTCGCTCCCTGACCCGGGAAGGCTCTTGCGCGTTACTTCCACCCGCTGACGGACGTCACCGACCTCGGTGGCCGGAACCGCGGAAGGAGTGCCATGAACACCGGCCGAACCGCCACCACAGCCACCATCGCCACCACCCCAGCCGTCACCGCCGCTGCCACGGCCGCCGCCACCGCGGTCACCGCCGTCACCGGCAGCGAACCACCGCCGCAGGGAGCGGCCCTCCGCCACAAGGCGCTCGGCAGTCTCCCCGAGGTGGAACGCCCGACCGAGGTGCCGACCGATGCCGCCCGCGACCTGTCCGTATCGCTGTTCGCGCGGCTCCGCGATCTGGACGAGGGCACGCCGGAGTACTCCTACGTCCGCAACACCCTGGTCGAGCTCAACCTGAGCCTGGTGAAGTTCGCCGCCCGCAGGTTCCGCGGCCGCCCCGAACCGAGGGACGACATCCTCCAGGTCGGGACGATCGGGCTGATCAAGGCGATCAACCGCTTCGACCCCACCCGCGGCGTCGACTTCTCCACCTTCGCCCTCCCTACCGTCGTCGGCGAGATGAAGCGCTTCTTCCGCGACACCTCCTGGACCGTCCACGTGCCGCGCCGCATGCAGGAACTGCGCCTCGTCCTCGCCAGGACCCAGGACGAAATCGAACAGAGGACGGGGTGCCGGCCCACCCGGACGGAACTCGCCGAACGACTCGACGTGACCGAGGCCGAGATCACCCAGGCCGAACTGGCCGCCAACGCCTACACCGCCGACTCCCTCGACACCCCGCCCAAGGGCGAGGACGGCGGCACCGACCACACCAAGGCCACGGGCCGCCTCACCGCCGTCACCGAGAACGCCTACGAGCTGATCGAGGACTTCGCATCGCTCCAGCCGCTCATCGCCCGCCTCGGCGACCGCGACCGCGAGATCCTCTCCCTGCGCTTCGGCCAGGACCTCACCCAGGCGGAGATCGGCCGCCGCGTCGGCCTCTCCCAGATGCACGTCTCCCGCCTGCTCGCCCGCATCCTCGACGACCTCAGGACGGGCCTCCTGACCGACGACGCGGACACCGGGACCCACCACTGACACCAGGCGAACCCGCACGGAGCCGCGGCCGACAGCCGTACACCAGCGCATCCGGCCGTTGGCGGGACGTGGTGCGGAGTGCGGACGACCACGTTCCCGCCGACGCCCGGAACGCGGCCGTCCGGACGGCCGCGCGTCACTTGCGACGGGGCGCGAGACGTCACGGGTCCTGCCGGGGGAGCCACATCGGCCCGTACGACTCCGTGAGGTCGTCGGCGATGTCGAGGATGTGGGGGTCGTCGGTGGTCAGCGCACGGGTGACGAGTCGGCCGAGCAGCTCCCATGCCCCGACATGGACGAGGAGCTCGGCGAAGCGCTGGTAGTCGTCACCGTCGGCGGAGTCGAGTCGGTCCAGGACGAGTGGTTCGAGCGCGGGCAGCAGCCGATCGCGCGGGACGCGGTCGATGACGTGTCGGGCGGCGAGGGCCCATTGAGGAGACGTGGACCAGCCCACGAGCTCCGGCAGGAGAGCCGGAGCGTCGTCGGGGAGCGCCGCGAGGAAGTCGAGGACGGCTCCCTGGTTCCAGGCCCCCGCTTCCGTGGCCAGCGCGGCCCTGAGCACCTCGGTCCTGTCCTGAGCGTGCTGGTAGAACTCGGCTTGGCGACGGTGCGTTTCCCGTTTGGCTTCGACGAACGGCCGCCAGAGGTCGTCTGCGGACGGCGAGGTGCTCATGGTTCGGTCTCCATCGGACGTTCGAGGGTTCGGTGATCGCTGTTCCGCCGAAGTGATCGGCGAGCGAGAGAGATCATGGCGTCCTCAGGTCCGCGCAGCCGCCGAAACAGGGAAGGACAACGTCCTTTGGGGGTGGTCCCTGCTGGACGCCGGGTGTGTCGAACATGCCCGTGTGCTCCCCGCGCGTGCGGGGATGAACCAGCGGCCCTGGCCGGCATCGGTGGAGACGGCCTCGGCCGCCGAGGCCGGTGCCGGTGCTGATCGAGTCGGTCAGCGGGGAGTGAGGCAGGCTTCGAGGGCGGCTCGCTGGTGCGGGGGCAGGTGGTCGCCGAGGGGGGTCTTGCGGGGGCTGTGCTCGCCTTCGCAGAGCCAGCACTGTTCGTCCTCGTCGAACCACCACTCCTCGGCGCCCCACATGGGGTGCCCCTGAAGCAGGCGCCCGGCCAATGCGTGGCTCGCCGCGGGCGCGCCCTGGGCGACCAGGGCCTCGACCACCGCCGTCACGGCCTCCTCCGGAGCCGCCGCGTCGCCGAGGACGGGCAGCAGAAGGAGGAGGCGGGCGTGCGGGTCGGTGACGCCCGCCGCACCGGGTGGTGCCTCCAGCTGGGCGGCGAGTTCGGGCCAGCACAGCCCGGGGCCGATGCGGTCCTGGTCGTCGCCGGCCAGGACGAGGTCCCGGCTCCAGTCGGGATGCGTGAGGAAGTAGTCGGTGGTGGTGAACTCCTCGCCGTTGTTGACGTGCGCGACGATCGCGAAGCCGCCGGTCAGCTGCACCGTGAACACGGGCCACGCCGACGGGTCCTGGAGCGCGTCCAGCATCGCGCCCGCGTCCCCCGCGTCCGACCCGAAGGCATCCGGCGGGAACCCCACGGCCAGGTCCGCCAGGTAAGCGGGCCAGAATCCCGGCTCGTCCAGGAGCGGGAGCCCGTCCACGACGGGCGACGAGGAGTACCAGTGCCGTGCCATCACCATGCGGGCATTCTCTCCGAGGCCGACTCGTTGGAGGAACCCATTCCTGACGGTCGACCGGCTGGTCCCCGCGCCGGTGGGGACGGCCCCGGGGCGGTGCCGCGACAGGGCGAGTGGCGTGGTCGTCACCCGGCGGCCAGGCCGTGCCCCGTAACGCGCTTGCCAGGGAAAGGAGTCGTCCCGTACTCCCACGAGTTCGATGGCGCCTGTCAGGGTGGCCCACCTGGTCACCGTTTCGGTGACCGTGAACGCCGTCCGCCAGCCGCGCTGGGGCAACAGCTCTCCCGCCCCGGTTTCCCGCCCCGGTTTCCGTGGCCACGAGCGTGAGGCTGTCAGCCGATGCCGTCCTGCGGGCGTAAGGGCGTAAGGGCGTAAGGACACACGGAAGGCCGGCGGTACGCGACGCTGGGCGCCCGTACCGCCGGCCTTCCGGTGGGGCCACGGTCCACCAGGTCGAGCACGTGGTGGCGCGGCGGGTGGTGGGGGGTTCTAGCCGGTGACGTTCGTGTCCTCGGCGGCGGTCTCGGCACCGGCGTCGGCCGGGTCCGCGTCCTTGCCGGGGGCCTCGTGTGCGAGCCGGCTCGGCCACCAGACCTTCGGGCCGATGTCGCGTACCAGGGCAGGGACCAGGAGCGACCGCACCACGATCGTGTCGAGGAGCACGCCGAAGGCGACGATGAAGGCGATCTGTGCCAGGAAGGCGAGCGGAATGACGATGAGGGCCGCGAACGTCGCCGCGAGGACCACTCCCGCCGACGTGATCACGCCGCCGGTGGCGATGAGCCCGCGCAGCATGCCCTGTCGGGTACCCAGCCGCAGGGTCTCCTCGCGGACGCGGGACATGAGGAAGATGTTGTAGTCGACTCCGAGGGCCACGAGGAAGACGAATCCGTACAGGGGTACGGAGGCGTCCGTTCCGGAGAAGCCGAAGCCGTGCTCGAAGACCAGTCCCGCGATGCCGAGCGTCGCCAGGTAGTTCAGACCGACGGTCGCGACCAGGAGGACGGGCAGGAGCAGGGATCGGAGGAGGAGGATCAGGATGACGAGGATGATGGCCAGGACGACGGGAATGATCAGGTTCTTGTCGTGTTCCGCGGTGCGCTGCGTGTCGTACTGCTGCGCCGTGTAGCCGCCCACCAGGGTGTCCGCGTCGATGGCGTGGACTCGCTCACGCAGCTCGCGGACGGTCCGCTTGGCCGCGTCGCTGTCGGGGGCGTCGGCCAGAGTGGCGTCCATGCGGACTCTGCCGTCGACGACGAGCGGCTCCCCGCCGGGGGTGCCGGTGGTCACCTGTACCTCGGCCACTCCGGGGGTCGCGGCCGCCGCCTCCCGCACCGCGGCCCGGTTCGCGGCTTCGGTGATGATGACCGCGGGCTGGCCGGAGCCGCCGGGGAAGTGCCGGCCCAGCGTCTGCTGGGCGGCGACGGACGGGGCGTCGTTGACGAACAGTTCGTCCAGGGGGACGCCCTTCGACTGCAGGGCGGGGAAGAACGCCGCGCCGACTAGCAGGAAGCCGGTGGTGATGATCCACAGCTGTCGGGGGCGGGTGTCGACCCAGTGGGCGACGCGCCGCCAGATGCCGTGACCGCCGGCCTCGGCGTCGGCCGACTTCGGCTTGGCCGGCCAGAACGCGGCCTTGCCCATCAGGGCGAGGACGGCGGGGAGGAACGTGAGCGTCGTCAGGACGGCGCAGACCACGCCGATCGCGCCGACCGGTCCGAGAGCCCTGTTGTTGGTCAGATCGCTGAGCAGCAGGGCCAGGAGTCCGAGGGCGACGGTCGCGGCGCTGGCGGTGATGGCGCCGAAGGATCCCCGGGTGGCGGCCCACGCGGCGGTGGAGCGGTCGCTTCCGCCGGCGATCTCCTCGCGGAAGCGCGCCGTGAGGAGGAGCGCGTAGTCGGTGGCCGCGCCGATCACCAGGATCGACAGGATGCCCTGCACCTGGCCGTCGACGCGCACGACGTCGTTGTCGGCGAGTACGTAGACGATCGCGCCGGCGACTCCGAGCGCGAAGACGGCGCTGATGATGATCAGGAAGGGGAGCAGGACACTGCGGTAGACGAGCAGCAGGATCAGCAGGACGGCGGCCAGCGCCACGCCGAGCAGAAGCCCGTCGATCCCCGCGAACGCCTCTCCCAGATCCCCCTGGGTCGCCGCGGGCCCGGCAAGCTGGGCCCGCGTGTCCGGCACCTCGGCGGCCGCGTCCTCGACCTCCTCCAGGACCTCGCCGAGTCGATCGCCCAGGTCGGGCGAGAGGGGCACGACGCCCTGCAGGGCCTTCCCGTCCTCGGAGCGGAAGGCGGGCGAGGGCGCCCCGTCGACGCCTTCGGTGTTCGCGAGCGAGCGCAGAGCGGCGGTGGCCGCCTTCTGCTGCGCTTCCGAGACGTCGCCGCCTTCGAGCGCGGTCCAGACGACGACGGCGGGGAGGGTTTCCTGTTGGTTGAAGGCCTTCTGCTCCGCGATCACCTTGGTGGACTCGGCGTTCTGGGGCAGGAAGGCCGCCTGGTCGTTCGTGGAGACCTCGCCCAGCTTGCCCGCGTAGGAGCCGAAGGCTCCTCCGAGGCCGAGCCAGACAACCACGAGGACGAGGGGGACCAGCCAGCGGACTGGTCGGCGGGCGCTGTTCATCGACTCCCTAACGGGGGCAGGCCAGTAAAGGTATCTCAAAGATAATGTATCTCAATGATTGAGTAATACTATGCTTGACCTATGCAGTCACCTTCACCAGACGCCGCCGACCAGTCCAGCGACCTGTTCGCGTACGCGGTCCTGCTGCGCACGCTCAACCGCGAGCTGAACCGGAGCACTCTGGACTTCGCTCACGAGAGCGGGCTGCACGCGACGGACATCCACGCGCTCTCCGTCATCATGGATTCCTCCGCCGGCACGGACGAGCCCGTCACTCCCACGCGCCTGAGGGAGGAGCTGCGTCTGACGTCCGGCGCCGTCACGGCGTGCCTCGACCGGCTGGAACGCTCGGGGCACATCAGTCGTGTGCGCGACAGCGCGGACCGCAGGGTCGTCCACATCGTCTACAACTCCGAAGCCCGCGCCCTGGCGCGCGAGTACTTCAGCCCGCTGGCGCGGGCCACCGAGAACGCGCGCAGCCGGTTCACCCCGGCCGAACTCGACACGATCGCCGCCTTCCTGCGCACGCTCAACACCGAACTCGCCGCGCACCACAAGGCCTGAGGCGATCGGACCCGTCCGCGACCGGACCCGTCCGCGACCGGACCCGTCCGCGACCGGTCGCGCCGACGGCACGGGCCGCCCGGCGGCGCGCCGGGCGGGCCGGGCGGGCCGGAGCGAGGCGGTCCGGGCCCGTGGGCTAGGCCGTTCTCGTCAACATCAGGCTGATTCCATTCGAAAACCTTCATGCGGAGACGTTTTGCCGATGCCCGCCCAGGGAGGCGCATTACTCTTCGTTGACTCGTACTTGGGCCTGCCTTGACCACTCCTGACGATGGTGTGACCGGAGGAGGGAATGCTCGCGATGTCGTCCGTCCGCACGACGATGACCGTGCGCGCGCTCCTCCTTCTGGTGCTCGCCCTCGTCTGGACCACCTGCGTACCGCCGACGTCGCCCGCGGCCCCCTCGCAGCTCCAGCAGTCCGGCGTCCAGAACGCCGTTCCCGGCGCCGGGTACGAGGCCGCTCACGCTGCGGGCGGCGAGGCCGACGCCCCCCGGGGCCCCGCCGTCCGTCACGATCGGCGACGGGCCGTCACCGCGGCCGCCCGGCCTCTCGGTCCCCCGTCGTCCGTCGCCCGCACCCACCCCCTTCCGGTCCCGGCGACCGGCCGCACCGGCGGCCCGGACAGCCGGCCGAGACGCCACGGCGGCCACGACGCCCCCGTCCTCCAGGTCTTCCTCTGCTGACAGGCGGGCACCAGCCCGCGCCGACCTGTCAGCCCGACGCGCCCCCACAGCGCGCCAGGAGGAATCATTCATGCAGCCCCCCATCGACGGTGCCCGTCGATTCGCACACTTCCGCACGGAGTCGGCCCCGCACGCCGAGGGCCGTCCCCCGACCGCTCCGTCCCGTCCTGCCCGGCCGCTCGGCCCGGACCCCGGTCCGCACGTCGAACGCACCCCGGCGGACAGCCGACTTCGTCTGCGCGACCCGTACGAGGCGGCCTCGGGTGCCGCCCTGGAGACCCGCTCCGGGGCCGTCTCCTTCGAGGCGCTGTGAGGAGGGGCGCCCGAATGCCGCGTTCCCTCCCCGACCTGCGTCAGGACGTCGCGGCCTCGCTCGTCGTCTTCCTCGTCGCCCTCCCGCTCTGCCTCGGCGTCGCCGTCGCCTCGGGAGTCCCCGCGGAACTGGGCCTCATCACCGGCGTCGTCGGCGGCATCGTCACAGGCCTGATGCGCGGCAGCAGTCTCCAGGTCTCCGGTCCGGCCGCCGGGCTCACCGTGCTCGTCTTCGAGGCGGTCCGCGCCTTCGGCCTCCCCGGGCTCGGAGTCGTCGTGCTGGCGGCCGGCGTGCTGCAGATCGTCATGGGCCTTCTCCGATGGGGCCGTTGGTTCCGTGCGATCTCGCTGTCCGTCGTCGAGGGGATGCTCGCGGGCATCGGCCTGGTCATCATCGCGGGCCAGATCTACGCCGCCGCGAACATCCCCGCCCCGGCCTCGGGCACCGACAAGTTCACCGCCCTGCCGGGAGCCCTGGCCGAGGCCCTGGGCAGCCGTACGGCCCTCGTGTCGCTGGCCGTCGGAGCCGGCACCGTCCTCGTCATCGTCGGCTGGCGGCGGCTGCCGAGCCGGGCCAGGGCGGTGCCGGGCGCCCTGGTGGCGGTCCTGCTGGCCGCCCTCGCCACCGCCGTCCTCGACCTCCCCGTGGAGACCGTGCGGGTGAGCGGCGTACTGGAGGCCGTCCGCCTCCCGGGAGCCGACGCCCTCTCGTCCCTCGCCGACCCGGCCCTCCTCGGCACGGTCCTCGCGTTCGCCCTGATCGCCTCCGCCGAGTCGCTGTTCAGCGCGGCGGCGGTCGACCGGCTCCACTCGGGACCCCGCACGGACTACGACAGGGAACTCGTCGCCCAGGGCGCGGGCAACACCCTGTGCGGCCTGCTGGGCGCCCTGCCCCTCACCGCGGTCATCGTGCGCAGCGCGGCCAACGTCGAGGCGGGCGCCCGGACGAAGGCGTCCCGGGTCCTCCACGGCGTCTGGCTGCTGCTCTTCGTCGCCCTGCTGCCCGCCGTCCTCGCGTACATCCCGCTCGCCGCGCTGGCGGGCATCCTCGTCCACGCCGGGTGGAAGCTCATCCCCTTCACCGGCGTCCGCAGGCTCTGGACCCGTAACCGGGGCGAAGCCCTCGTCCTCGTCGCGACGGCGACGGCGATCGTCACCGTCGGCATGTTCGAGGGTGTCCTGATCGGCGTCGCGCTGTCGGTCGTGAAGGCCGCCTGGGACGCCTCGCACCTGCGGGTCGAGCACGTCGACGACGGGCACGGCGCCGTCCTCGTACGGTTGCAGGGAACCGTCACCTTCCTGAGGCTGCCCCAGATACTCGACACCCTGGAAGCCCTGCCCAGCGACCGCCGGGTGGTGCTGGACCTCTCCGGGGTCCACTATCTCGACCACGCCTGCCGGGCGGCGCTGGAGGCGTGGGCCGAGCGTCACACCGGCGCCGACGTCGGGGCGGTCCGCTCCGCCACGGCTCCCCACCGCCACGAGGACGCCGGCGCGGGCTCGGCGAGCGGACCACAGAGGTAGACGTGAGGTGCACGTGCCCGGGCCGCTGCCCCCGTCGGCCGCGCCCCGGGTACGTGCCGGGGCGGGGCGCCTACGGCCCGGGAACCCGCGAAGTCCTTGGCCGTCGGCGCCGCATCAGCGCCTCCACCGACGCTCCGGTGCCGTCACCCACAGGGTCAGTCCCACGAGCGAGTAGATCACCGCCCCGACGATGACGGTGGGGATGCCCATCGCGAGGACGAACCCCAGGAGCAGCTCCACCCATCCCGACTCCTCACCCATCGTGTTCCCACCCTGTGCCATAGACGAGATGACTCGGCGGGGACCGATGCGGTTCCCGGCCCTCACGGCGGACGTCCCCGGTCGCGCCGCTGAGCCGACGAGACCAGCGTCCCCCCCCCACACACACATGCCTCCGCGACGTCGATCATCACACGCCCGACGCGAACCGCCCGCGTTTCGGCGGCGCGGACGGGGTGAGATGAGTCCTCGTCAGGGGAGGGACGGGCCGGCGGAGAACGGATCCGGACGAAGGAGGGCCACATGGCGACGGTCGGTGACGGCGGCAGGGGAGCGGCGCGAGGGGAAGGCCCCGCGCGCCCGCTGCGGGACCTCGCGCTCGTCGTGGGGCTCGTGTGCGTTCTGGCCGGAGGCGCGGGGCTGACGGTCAGGACGGCCCGGGCGACCGGCTCGTACCTCCCCGCCGTCCTCGCGGCCCTCGTCCTGCTGCTCGGCGTCGGAGCGCTGCTGGCCCGGTGGGGCAGGACCGCCGCGGTGCGCGGCCGGGCGCGTGCCGCCCGGGGCGCCCCCGGCGGCACGGAGCCCACGATCCCCCTCCCGGAGATCGGCGAACCCGTGGCCGGGACCGTCGTCGCCCCCGTCGCCGCGCCCCCGGACACCGCCGCCCCGGGCACGGCACCGCCCGGCGCCGAACCCGCTCCCGCAGCCCCGCCCGCCGTCGACTCCGAGGCGCTGGACCACCTGGCCGTCGACCCGGACGGCTTCGAGCACACGGTCGCCGCGCTGTGCGCACGCGACGGCTGTTCCCCCGTCGAGGTGGTCGGCGGCGCGGGTGACCTCGGCGCGGACGTGATAGCGACGACCCCCGACGGAACGCGCGTGGTCCTGCAGTGCAAGCAGTACGCGGAGGACCACCGGGTGGGTTCCCCGGACCTCCAGCGCTTCGGGGGCACCTGCTACGCCGTCCACGAGGCCGACGTGGCCGTCCTGGTCACCACCAGCTCCTTCACGGACCCGGCGCTCGCGTACGCGGCCTCCTGCGGCATCGTCTGCGTCGACGGCACGGAGCTGGCGACCTGGACCGCGTCGACGACCCCGGCCCCCTGGACGACGGGCCCTGCGACGCGCTGCCGATCCTGATCGCGCTCCGAGTCCGCGGACACGAGGACGGTCGGGATCTCGCCGGCGCTGTCGGGGAGGCGTGTGCTTCGGAAGGGGCGCGGGTGGGTTTCCCCGGCGCGGGCGAGGCGGCCGTGGTGCACGGGACCAGCCGGTGGCGATGGGTCCGGGGCGGGAGAGCGGGCTGTGCCGGGTTCCTGGTAGAACCGGCATATGACATACAGGTTCACGGCCTCTTCGGTCGCGGCCGAGGCCGATGTGGACGGCGAGATGCAGGCCGGCGTGGCGGAGGAGGACGAGGGGTTATTCCTGCTGTTCACGAGCGCTGTCGGTGCGCCGTCCGCACAGGACGTCTCGCTGGGACTCGACACGTACCGCGTGATGACTCCGGACCAGTCCACGGCCTATGGCTGTGTCCGCGAGGCCACTCTGACGGACACCCTGCTCACGGTGGAGCTGGACCCCGGCTGTCTGGACGATCTGGAGCTGGAGGACGCCAGGATCGAGGCGGTGCTGGACGTGCCGCCCGAGAGTGTCGACGAGATGCGCGACGTGCTGGCGAAGGTGCTGACCTCCGGACGTGAGGACGCTCGCCCTCGGCTCGTCGGTTTCTCGGTCCGATCCGGCGGGTGAGGTGGCGGGACCCGATCAGGAGCGCCGCGACGCCGACGAAGGCGAGGAAGTGCTCGGCCTCGCGTCCGTAGCCGCGGTGGAGGCGTTGGCGTGCGGTTTCGCCGGCCTCCGGTGCCGGGGCCACGCCGGATGGCTCAGGGACTCACGGCATCTTCAGGCTCGGGGGGTACGGGCGCGCGCGGGCTCACGAGGTCGAGCAGTTCGGTGCCGAGCGGAGGAGGCGACGAGGAACCGACGTACTCACGTGCCAGTTCGAGCAGACGGTGGTGGCCGTCGGGGCCGTCAGGGATCGCGGATCCACGTCTGCGCACCGTCGTCCCGTCGACGGGGGGTCGGCGCGGGCCGCGGGACCGGTTCCCGCCGACCTCGATCCGGACCTCGATCGACCTGAGGATGGAGGGCAGGACGGCGGCGTCGAAGTCTTCCGAGGGGTCGTGGGCGGCGAGATAGGCGGAGAGTTCCTCGTGGACCCGACGCATGAGGTTCCGCGCGCCGATGTGATCGCGGTGCCGGACGGCCCGGCGCTCGGCCACACGGGCGAGTGACTCGATGAACACCCCCCGGATCTCGATGCGCGAGAGGATCCGCATCGCCCCGTCCACATCCGTGTCCGACGCGATTTCGGCCGCATGGCCGAGCACTTGGCCGCGGACGCGAGGGTCCGCGATGCGATCGAGGGAGGAGAGGGCCACGGCCGGGTCGCGGGCGTGCATGCTCAGGGAGCGCCATGCGCGGTCCGCGTGCTTGCCGGCGGGCAGGCGTCGGGCGACCGTGACGGCGCGTGCGGGGTCGGTCCCCGCCAGTTGTCCCACCAGCTGGGACATGGCCGCGTCATCGTGGCCGAGGTGGTGCTCCGCGGCCGCCAGCAGGCCGGCGACGCGTCGTGGCGCCAGGACCTGCCAGCACGTGGTCAACTGGCTGAGGCTCATCATGAACCAGTCTGGCCGGGAGAGGTCGTCCCACAGGCGCGCCTCGGCCGCCTCGACCAGTTCCAGCGCGAGTGCGGGGCTCACCAGGGCCGCGAGCTCGGCCGCCTGGGCGAGTCCGAAGCAGTCGGTCGAGGTCCTGAGCCGTGCCAGCAGCCAGGCCACCACCGGTCCCTCGACGATGTGTCCACCGCCCCCACGGGCCACGGGCAGTACCCCGCCGGGCAGGTCCCGTACCCGGGTCAGCACGGCGGCCACGTCACGCGCCGACCGGGGCCGGCGCGCGGGGTTCTTCTCCAGCAGCGCGGCCACCAGCCGGACCAGTTCGAACGGCAGGTCGGGCCGCAGGCTGTGCAGCGGGGGAGGAGTCTCCTCGGAGTGCCGGCGCATCAGGACGAAGTAGTCCCCGCCGAAGGGCGGGGCGCCGACGAGCAACGCGTACAACACGCAGCCGAGCGCGTACAGGTCGCACCGGAAGTCGACGTGGTCGCCGCGCCACTGCTCGGGGGCCATGTACGCCGGGGTGCCGAACGGGCGTCCGGTCACGGTCAGGCCGCTGGTGGAATCAGCGGTGCGGGCGATTCCGAAGTCGCAGATCCTCACGCGGCCGTCGTGCTGACGGAAGAGGTTCGCGGGCTTGAGATCCCGGTGGACGACGCCGTGTTCATGCGCCGCGGCGAGCACCTCGGCGCTCTGCAGGGCAAGGTCCACGACCTCGTCCAGCGGAAGCCCTGTGGGCATCGCGGCAAGCGCGGCGCTCAGGTCCGAGCCTTCCAGCAACTCCATGACGATGTACAGCCGTCCGGCGTCCTGCCCCGTGTCGTAGACGGTGACGAATCCCGGGTGGCGTACCCGACTGCCGATGGTGGCCTCGCGGCGGAACCGGGCCACGGCTTCGTCGTCCCCGCCTTCCGAAAGCATCAGCTTCACCGCGACGGGCCGACGCGCCTCCAGGTCGCGGGCCTTCCAGACCTCGCCCATCCCACCCCGGCCGATCGACTCGACCAACTCGTACCTGCCCGCCAGCTGTTCCCCTGCTTGCACGGCACACCCCCCGAACCCCGAGCACGCATCCGATGCGAGCCCCGACCGAATCCCCCCTGGTCCTTCCCGTGAAACGCGTTTCCCGTCGAGGAGGGTTCCCCTGCGCGGGGCGTGCCCATCGAGTGACGCTGCTCTGCTCTGCCCTGCCCTGCCCCTGGGCCTGGCAGACGTCCATCGGCACATGCTCGGGTCTGTCCAGAAGTCACTGCCGACCACGCGGCCACTCTCCCGCGTTCCGCGGCCCGCAGTCCGTCGAACCCTTCCGCTCATGAGGTCCCTTTCCACCCATGGGGTCGAGGAGACCTCCAGGTGGCCCACAGGAAGTGGCTTCGCCGACGGAGATGCACGAGGTTTGCGGAGACACATCCACGAGAGAAGGGCACGACACCCATGTCCGCACTGCCTCGCGCTGCCGCAACGATCCTGGTCGCCTCGCTCGCCCTTCTGGGAGGCGCCGCCACGGCCTCCGCCCACCCCGCCGCGCCGGCCGGCGTCCACCAGCCCGCCGACGACGGGTTCGAGGTCGAGATCGAGCAGACCTACGTCGTGGTGTTCGGCGACCTGGTGCTGGACTGACCGGCCCGGCCGCACACACGACGGGCCCGTGACGGGGGCGGCTACAGCGGTGCTTCGATGCCGCCGCCGGGTAGGTAGCCCCCTCCGGGATCCGGTGGGCCCGAGTGCCGGCGCGGGGGGAGGTACGTGCGGGTTCCGGAGACGATCTCGTTCTCTCCGCGGCGGGCGATGACGGCGTTGACCGTCTGCGTGTCGAACGCGCAGTTCACGAGGATCCTGGTGCCGACGGAGGCGGAGAGGCGTCCGGTCCTGAGCGTCTCCAGGGTGATCCACTCCTCGGGGACGCCCAGGTGGGCGGCGTAGTCGGAAGGCGTGGGCAGGTCCCGGCCGTCCGACAGTTCGGGGGACGCCTCGATCATGGCGTGGAGCACCTGGGTGGCGCGCGCGAGTTCCGGGCTCACCGGCCGGTTCCGGAAGTACCGGTAGACCACACCGAGCGAGACGGACGCGACGCTGACGGCGAGGGTGGGGGATTCGGGTGAGAGGGCTTCGAGCCAGCGTTCGGAAGCGGCGTCGATCCACTGGAGTCGCGCGGTGATCTCCGGGGCCCAGCCGATGAAGGCCGCGATGACGGCGACGAGGGACGCGGCGAGTGCCGCCTTCGCCCGTCGGATGTGCGTGGCGACGGTTCCCCGGTGCACGCCGGTGATCCGGGCGATCTCGGCGTGGGTGTAGTTCCAGCCTTCGCTGAGCAGGATGAGCCGGCGTTGCTGTGCGGAGAGCTTCCCGAGGGCGCGTTCGGCGTCGAGGACGGCGTCGGTGTCCTCTTCGAGGTCGGATACCCACAGGGCCTTGTGGCCTTCGGAGGTCGAGGACGTGGTGTCGATCGGCTCGGCCGCCCTGCGGCGGCTGACGTCCCTGACCCGGTTGCGGATGACGGCGCACAGGTAGCCGTAGAGGTCGCCGATCTCCCTCTTCTCGCTGTTGACGAGGAGGGTGACGAGGGCGTCCTGGACGATGTCCTCGGCCTCCGTGCGGGAGGAGGGCAGGCTCTCGGAGCGGAGTTCGCGCCGGGCGAGGCGCAGGAGCGTCTTCTCCTTCTCGTGGTGGACGCCGAGGAGCCGGTCGGCGAAGGGGGTGTCGTCGGGGTCAGGCACGGCCCGCACCCTTCTTCGGGGCCGTGCGTGCGGCGGGGAGGGTCGCCTGGGCGCGGATGATCTCGGCTTCGCCGTGGGCGCGGGCGAGGTCGGCGAGGGCGTGTGCGTGGATCACCTCGGCCTCCCCCCGGGTGCGGCTGCGGTCCTGGGCGATCTTGATCAGTTTGTCCGTCACGGGGACGAGGACGACCAGGACCGCGGCGAGCAGGAGCTCCATTGTCTTCCTTCCGGTGGGGCTCGCGCGGCGGTTCCGCGGGAGTCGTTCACCGGAGAAGGGGGGTGGGTTCCCCGCTTGCATGACACCGGGAGCGCGGTTTCCGAGGGACGGGGCGCTGGGACGACCTGGGTCGGCGGGGCGGGGGGAAGAATCTTGAGGAGGTGTCATGCAGGCGCCGTCGTCGTCCCCCTTCACAGGCGGGGACCTGACGTCCGCGGCGTCTTGACCGTGAACGACGGCCGTTGGTCGGTCGCCGAACGGCGTCCGGGTGATCTCGGGCCGTGTGGGACCATTCCGGCATGCGCCTGGTAGCTGACGGAGCCACGCCGGTCTCACGGTCGGTACTGGTCAACGACGTCGAGACGGACGACGGGTACGCCTTCGAGCTGGCGAGCCCGCTCTTCCTGGCCGCCGATGACCGGGTCGCTTTCGAAGACGGCGGGCTCGTCGTCGTGCGGGCCGGTGGGGAGCGGCTGTCGCCGGTCGGGGACTGGTCCACTCGCTGTGGGCCCGGGTCCCTGCGCCGCCGGTAGGAGCCGCTGCTCGAACGTCCGGTCGGGGAGAAGGCCACGAGCTCCCTTCTCCCCGACCGGACGTGTCCCCCGCGGCATCCGACGCCACGTCACTTCTATGCCGCGTCCTGGTGGGCACGGGGTACCGGTTCCAGACGTGTGCTCGGTGCGCTTCGTGTGCTCCGTACGCTCCTTGAGCGCCATCGCATCCGGGCGGCGAGCGCGAGGGTTCCCGTGGATCCGAGGACGGCCCAGGTGGCCGGGTGGGTCCAGGCGGCGGGGGGCAGTTGCTGGGCGAGGACGAAGACGCCCATGACGACGACGAACCAGCCGAACGCCTTGCGCAGCGCGTCCTGGGGGATCCGGCCCGCGAGGCGGGCGCCGATCAGGCTGCCGATCACGGCCGCCACGGTCACGGTCGCGGCGACGCCCCAGTCGATGGAGACGGCGGAGAGGTGGCCGGCGAGCCCGGCGAAGGACTTCATCGCGATGACGAGCAGCGAGGTGCCGACCGCGATGCCCATCGGCAGTCCGCCGAGGATGGCCAGGGCGGGGACGACGAGGAATCCGCCGCCGGAGCCGACCAGTCCGGTGACGGCGCCGACGACGAGGCCCTCGACCGCGATGTGCTTGAGGGGGAGGTCCCCGTGCGCGGGCCGGGTGCGTGCGCGCCCGTCGCGGGGCTTGCGGAGCATGGCGAAGGCGGTGGCCAGCATCATCAGGGCGAACGCGACGAGCAGGACGGTGCCGGGGATGTACTCGGCGAGGCGGCCGCCGGCGTAGGCGCCGGCCATGCTGAAGGCGCCGAAGAGCAGACCGGTCCGCCAGCGGACCCGGTGGGCGCGGGCGTGCGGGATCAGAGCCGCGAGGCTGGTGATGCCGACGACCAGCAGGGAGGTGGCGATGGCCTCCTTGGTGTCCTGCCCGGCGAGGTAGACCAGGATCGGGACGGTGAGGATGGAGCCGCCGCCGCCGAGGATGCCGAGGCTGACGCCGATCAGGAGGGAGACCGCGACGATGAGGGCGGTCATGACGCGCTCCGCAGCTCCGCGATGACGGTGCGGAGGTCGGTGCGCGGGCCGCGGTTGTAGGGGAGCTTGGAGAGCAGCACGCCCATGGCACAGGAATTGCTCAGGGCGGCGTAGGTGAGTCCGGCGCCGATGGCGGTCCCGATGAGGTGGACGCCGGGGACGACGATGCCGACGAGGCCGGTGGCGAGGACGACGGAGCCGGCGACGAGCCGGACCTGGCGCTCCATGTCCCACCGCTGGGGGCCCCGCTTCACGGGTGCGTTCACCGCCTCCCAGGCGTTCATGCCGCCGTCCAGGACGCGGAGGTTGGGCAGGCCGGCCTGGGCGAGGGCCTGCTCGGCCTCCTTCGCGCGCTGTCCGGAGCGGCAGACGAGCACGACCTCCTCGTCCAGGTGCGAGCGAAGCTCCGCGCGGTGCTCGCGCAGGGTGTGCAGGGGGACGTTGTACGAGCCGGGGATGTGGGCGGTGCGGAACTCGCCGGGGGTGCGGACGTCGAGCAGGCGTGGGGCGCGGCCCTCCTGGACGAGACGGTGCAGGACCGCGGGGGTGATCGACTGGACGGTGCGCTCGGCACTCATGGGTGACTCCTGAAGGTGCGTACGGGGGCGGGGGACACGCGCAAGGCGATGGGCCGTGGCCGTGGCGGTGGCGGTGGCGGTGGCGGTGGCCCGGGCGGGCGAGTGCGGCCCGGGCGCGCGGGAAACGGGAAGCGGGAAACGGGGAGCCGTCGCGGGCGGGCAGTGCGGCCC